>JALQZD010000015.1 GCA_023258495.1 Polaribacter sp. | reverse complement strand
GATGAATGCTGATGAAGTGGCCTTAATGATTCAAAAAGCGAGGGAGAAAAACGTACTGTTGATGGAAGCCTTATGGACTGCTTTTTTACCGCATTATCAGTATGTATTGAAATGTATAAACGATAAATCATTGGGTGAATTAAAGCATCTCAACGCCAACTTTTGTTTTGCGCCCGAATTGAATTTTGAAGATCGCGTATTGGATAAAAACTTGGGTGGAGGAGCCTTATTAGATATTGGTATTTATCCCATTTTTGCGGCTTTATCCAGTTTAGGAATACCTAAAGACATCAAAGCTAAAGCTACTTTTTTTGATAATGGAGCAGACTCGAGTTGTACCATACGATTCGATTATTCCAATGCTATTGCGGATTTGCATTGTTCTTTGATGGAAACCATTCCGTCTGAAGCTACATTTACTTTCGAAAAGGGAGAACTATTCTTGCATTCGGAGTTTTATCAAACTTCCCAAATCACAAAGCGTAGGAATGGTGTTTCGGAACATTTGGATTTCGGATATCAATCGCTGGGCTATACCTATGAAATAGAACATTTCAATGCATTGTTACGAAGTGGAAAGACGGAAAGTCCAATTATGTCTTTTGAGTTTTCGAAGCAATTGATAGGTTTAATGGATGAGGTTCGAAGACAAATCGGTTTGAAGTATTCTAAATGAAAAAATCCCAAGCTCTAAAGAACTCGGGATGTTAGCGTAAGTCACATTAGTGTATTATAAAGCTCCCCAGTCTTTTAGGGAATCTGTATTCATTTTTACATAGTCTGCATTACCCGCTTTTTTCGCAAGCTCTAAACTTTGCTTTGCAGCTGCAATGGCAGTTGCTGTTTTCCCAGCTTTCGCATGGATCAATGACTGCTGACGTAAGTAATAAAATTTTGGCTGCTCTTTTGACATTTCTACAGCTTTATCAATCCAAGTTAATGCCTGGTTGATGTCTTTGCCTTCGCTTTTATAGTAAACAGCAGCGTCGTAGTAGGCTCTATCATTTGGATTTCCTTTCAATACTTCCTCAATAGATGCCATTACCGCGGCATCCGTAGGAACAGTAAACGGAAGTCCCACATAGGTGTTTTCCCATAACATTCCTAAAACAGCAGAATTGTTGGTAAGATCATCGAAAGTCATTGTGAAAGATTCAATTGCCATTGGCATCGTCTCTGGAGTGACAGAGGCTGTTGCAACTACTTTGGTGTCATCCCATTTTTGTGGAGTACCCCAGTTATCTGTTGCACTGTAGAACATAATTTCCCAGTTCTTCTCTCCTGGTTTTGTGAAAATAGCATAAGATCCTGCTTTTACCATTGTTTCACCGATTGTGATATCCGTATCAAATGAAATCTTCGTATTGGCATTTGCACCGGTTCTCCATACCTTATCAAAAGGAACTAAATCGCCAAAGATTTTTCTTCCTCTCATCGCTGGTCTCGAATATTCTAACGTTACTTTTGTTAATCCTACTGTTTGTTCCACTTTTGAAGATGGACTAGGTTGCGGTGCAGCAATTCGAGCTGGTGGAGTCGTTTCTGTTTTCTCTGTAGTTTTCTCTTCCCTTGTGTCTGTTTGCGCACATCCTACAATGAAAAAAGCTAGTAAAGCTACTACGCCTAATACGTTTCGTTGGTTTGTTTTCATGTTACTTTGTTTATAAATTCGCCTAAAATTACAACGAAAAAAGAGTGTAATTGTTAACAAAAGCTTAAAATAAAGGAATGTATCTTTGCCTAAACAATTTGTCATGAAGAAATATTTAGCTGAGTTTATCGGAACCTTCGCCATGATTTTCTGCGGAACTGGGGCGATGACGATTAATGAGGTTACCGGTGGTGATGTTACCCATGTTGGAATCGCAATTACATGGGGTTTCATTGTGATGGCGATGATTTATGCTTTTGGAGAAATTTCGGGTGCTCATTTCAATCCAGCGGTTACCATTGCCTTTGCTTATGCTAAAAAGTTCTCATGGAAAGAAGTACCCAAATATATTCTGATTCAAATTTTAGGAGCGCTTTCGGCCAGCTTAATACTATATTTCCTATTTCCAACCAGTGAGTTTTATGGAGCTACCATTCCGACCATTGATATATGGCGAGCATTTGTAATGGAATTACTGCTAACCTTCTTCTTAATGGTCGTGATTATTAATGTGTCTACCGGAAGTAAAGAAGTCGGAATTATGGCTGGAATCGCGATTGGCGGAGTCATTTTGTTAGAAGCCATGTTTGCAGGTCCAGTTACTAAGGCGAGTATGAATCCGGCTAGATCTTTAGCGCCGGCAATTGTTTCCGGTCAGTTTCACGGATTGTGGTTATACCTTACAGCGCCAGTATTAGGGGCTATTTTAGCAGTCATTTCTTGTAAGTTGGTCAAAGACGATAATTGTTGCGATGAAGAATGTTAGCATTTTAGGCTGCGGATGGTTAGGTAAGGCTTTAGCGATAGATTTACTCGAAAAAGACTATTCCGTAAAAGGTTCTACGACAACACCAACCAAACTTGATGCATTATGCGAATCGGGGATTTCATCCTTTCTTATTCATATAGAAAACTTGGAATCATCCAGCGATTTTTTTGCTTCGGATGTTCTCGTGATCGCAATTACAAGCAAAAATATAGACGCTTTTAGGGACCTAATTCAGGTTGTTGAAGAAAGTACAATTCAGAAAGTCATTTTTATCAGTTCTACTTCGGTTTATCCGAATTTAAATCGGGTTATTACCGAGAATGATCAATTAGTGGATGCTCCTTTGGTCGATATTGAATCGGTTATTCAGTCGTCTGCTTCATTTGATTGGAACATCGTTCGTTTTGCCGGATTATTAGGGTATGAAAGACATCCATCGAATTGGTTTCGAAACAAATCTATTCCGCAACCCAATGGATTTGTCAATATGATACATCGAGATGATTGTATTGCCATTATTGAAAAATTGATTTCAAATGAATATCCGAATGAAGTTTTTAATGCTTGCTCAAATCACCATCCGACGAGAAGATCATTCTATACCTATGCAAAATTATCGAAGGCGATGACACCTCCTTCATTTATTGAAGACCACGAAGAAAGCTGGAAAATCATTAGTTCAGATAAGTTGCAACACCAATTGCAATACACCTTCAAATACGACGATTTACTGTCTATTTAACGATAGTCTTTCTTGTAAAGAAATTGGAATAGTAATCCGAAAATCCCTAGCATTAGAAGCGGAATAACGATGTTGATGATTTGCCAAAAACTACGTTCTTCGTAAGCTTTTTGTTTGTTTAAAAAACGGAGTTGAATGGTTTTGTTTCGCAACTCAAGAAGTCCAATATCATCCAATAGATAGTCCATGGTGTTCACCAAAAACTCTTTATTTCCGAATTGTTGATTGGTCCATTTATCCCGATTTAAATCCAAAGGTCGATTTCTTGCCATTTGATTTTTACCAATATCACCATCAGCAATAATTACCATTTTTGTGGCTTCTGATGTTCCCTTAAAATTCGAGAATGGAAAAGGTAACGTTCGGTTCCGATAATTCGATTTGAAATTCCCTTCCAATAGCACTCCTATCAATTGAGAACCGCCTTTAAAATCGTCTTGGGTTTCTTCTTTAGCAATGGATTGTAACTCAATGATAGATGGCGTTCCTACTTTTTGAGAATAGGGAGAACTAATCAGTAACGGCGTTTTACTGATGTCATTTTTTAAGGTGTCAATCTGATTTGGAAATTGTAATCGAATCTGATTGAGTTTCTTCGTGATCGGGTGGTAAGGATTGCCAGAAACCAAAGGATGATACACCCATTTCAAATTTTTATACTGATTTTGATTTCCGCTGGTCCCTGTTACTAATTTTAAATTCGCCGCGTAAAAATCTTTGATGATATTCGGATTGATGCGAACTCCGTAAGCAAACAATTGATCCGTTAAGTTTAAATCTCTCGGATAAGCTAGAATTCTCGAATTTGTAAAAAGGCTATCCTGATCGGCCTGAACATTGTCAATCATCCACAGTGATTTACCACCCTTCATTACAAATTGATCCAAAACCAATTTCTCCGATTCACTAAATTTCTGAGTGGGTTTAGCGATGATAATCGCATCAAACTGATGTAAATCCTGACTCGTTTGAATAGGATTATTTACCACAGAATCTAACGTGAATTTTGCTAGTTGGTATTTATTCGTCAGTTCACTTAAAAAACTGTACACATACAGATCGGTCAACTCTCCATTTCCGGTGATATAAGCGATCGATTTTGGTTTGGAGGCCGATACTTTTGCCAAGGCATCTGTAAAGTTGTAAGGCAGATTTTCAATCGCTAATTGCAATTGGCTTTCTTGACTCACCGTTACTGTGGATGGCAATAAAGAAACGATTGTTGATTTGTCTTTGTATTGAATTTCGGCGTACGGAAAGATAATCGCTTCACTCAGTTTTCCATCTTCTTCAACGGTCAACTGACTCGGAATCATACCCTTTTTGATCAGTGCTTCACGCTGATTGTTCGGATTTTCAAATTCGAAATTGATGTTATCGTTTACCGATTGTAATTCCTCCAAAAACTGAATGGTCTCGTCCTGTAATTTTTTAAACTCTAAAGGAAACTCTCCCTCTAAATAGATGGTCATATATATGGCATCAGAAATTTCATTAAGCACCGTCTCCGTTGCTGCTGATAGCGTATATCTCTTGTCGGCCGTCAAATCAATACGAACAAATAGGTAATCACTTACCCAGTTGATGAGTTGCAAGGCAATGATTAACACCGCGATATGTTTTACAATCCTACCAATAACAATTTTAGTGAGTCCTAAGAAGAGAATACTAATGCTTAAAAAATAGATTACATCGCGCGAATCCAAAATGCCTTTGGCAATATTTTTATAATGATTGGAAATGTCTAAACTTTCTAAATCGTTGTTCGAACTTCCTACCGTTTCCAAGACTAATCCCACGCCATTATAAAGTATAAAACATAAGCTCACACCGATTAAAAAGGCAACCACCTGACTTTTAGAAATGGAAGATGCAAATATGCCAATACTGGCAAAAACGAATCCTAAAAAGATCAGACCTAAATACGAGCCCACAATACTTCCGATATCGATATTTCCAGCAGGATAAGAGAGTATGTAAATGCTGATTGCATAGATTAACGTTGGAAGTAAGGTCATTACAACGATAATTCCCGAGCCCAAAAACTTACCTAGAACGATTTGTACATTTGTTATAGGTTTGGTCTTTAAAATCTCTATAGTTCCGTTGTTGTATTCATCAACAAAAGACCGCATCGTAATGGCCGGAATGATAAAAATGAAAACCCAAGGAGTCAGATCAAAAAAGGCGTTGAGATCGGCGAATCCGGCATTCAGAATATTATAATCTGTTTTTAACACCCATAAAAAGAGTCCGTTGGCAATCAGAAATAAACCAATTACAAGATAACCAACAGCTGAACTGAAGAATGCATTAAACTCTTTTTTTAAGATGCTAATCATACAGCTTCAAAATCGATAATTACAGTGTCCCGATATTCCATTCCGAGTAAAGTTGAAGCGCCACCAACCGTTTGAAGATTACTTTTGTAAACAGCAATTTCAAGATAACCTGCCGAATTGAAGAGCGCTAATTTTTGTCCGTCGAACGAACTGATATTCGTAGCGTCTGCAGGGATAATTTCGTTGTATTTGTTGTAAATTTT
>JALQZD010000363.1 GCA_023258495.1 Polaribacter sp. | reverse complement strand
ATTCCAGTGCAGAGAATCAATGAAATCATTAGAGGAAAACGTGGTATTACTCCAGAAACAGCATGGTTATTATCTCAAGCGTTTAATACCACGCCTCAATTTTGGATGAATTTACAGACTAATTATGATTTAGCAGTAAATAAACCCAAAGAAAGAAAAGAAACCTTGATAAGTTAAAGATTAAAAGGAAAGAAAATAATATCAAAAATGAATTGGCAGTAATTGTGGCTCGAAATACTGATGGTGATTCGAAAACCTATCCGGTGGTAGAAATGGAATTTCATCCCGAGGCGAATCAGGTAGAATATGTAATTTGTCCTGCACGTATTGATGATGAAGTGGCTCAAAAAGCAAGACAAGTTGCCCTAGACGTAGCGAATGCTTTAGACTTTGTCGGATTATTAGCTGTGGAAATGTTCCAAACTGAAGAAGACGAAATCTTAGTCAATGAAATTGCTCCACGAACGCATAATTCAGGGCACTACAGTATTGAAGCAAGTTATACCAGTCAATTTGAGCAACACCTCAGAACCATTTTAAATCTCCCGTTAGGAAACACCGAAAGTAAAGTTGCCGGAATCATGGTGAACTTGGTTGGCGCCGAAGGATATGCAGGTGATGTGGTATATGAGAATATTGAAAAAGTAATGCAGATTGAGGGTGTAACGCCTCACATCTACGGAAAAAAACAAACGCGCCCTTTTAGAAAAATGGGACATGTAACCATCGTTCATAAAGATGTAAACGAAGCGCGAAAAATAGCGCAAGAAGTAAAACAAACAATCAAAGTAATTAGCAAATAGATATGGTAGGAATCATCATGGGAAGCGATTCAGATCTTCCAGTAATGCAAGAAGCGATAGATATTTTAGAAAGTTTCGACGTTCCGGTTGAGGTTGATATTGTATCTGCACACCGAACTCCAGAAAAGCTTTACGATTATTCAACAAATGCTCATAAAAGAGGAATCAAAGTCATTATTGCGGGTGCTGGCGGTGCCGCTCATTTACCTGGAATGGTTGCCAGTATGAGTCCCTTGCCTGTAATTGGTGTTCCAGTTAAAAGTAGAAACTCAATTGATGGCTGGGATTCTGTATTATCCATTTTACAGATGCCTGGGGGTGTTCCTGTGGCAACCGTAGCCTTAAATGGTGCTAAAAATGCCGGAATTCTTGCCGCACAAATCATCGGGTCTTCAGATAAATGTGTCTTAGACAAAATCGTCGCCTACAAAGAAGGACTAAAATTGAAAGTCGAGAAAGCATCCGAACGCGTTCGAAAATAAATCCAACATTTTCAACCAAACTTTCGAATCAATCATCCAATTGATTTATTAAATTATGAATTCATTGAATTCTTAAGTTATTGGATCATTAAATTATTAAGTTATTAAATTATTGGATTATTAAATTATTGAATTATTGAATCATTAACTATGAATCCATTATTACAAGATTTTGACACTGCTCCGTTCGAGCAAATTACATACGATCACTATAAACCAGCTATCGAAAAAGCCATCCAAATCGCTAAAGATGAAATTGATGCGATTGTAAATAATCCGGCTGAGCCAACTTTCGAAAATACAACGGAAGCCTTAGATTTTACAGGTAAGAAATTAGCAAGGATTACGAGCATATTTTTCAATTTGAATTCGGCCGAGACATCCAAAGAAATTCAGGAAATCGCCAAAGAAGTTTCTCCATGGTTAACGGCATTCAAAAATGATATGATTTTAAATGCTGAATTATTCCAGCGTGTAAAAGCGGTGCATAATCAAAAAGAAAATATTGACTTAACTCCAGAGCAACATATGTTACTTGACAAACAATACAAAGGATTCGCTCGAAATGGTGCAAATCTCTCTGACGAAGATCAAAATACCCTTCGTAAACTGGACGAATCCTTAGCAAAATTATCTTTGGAATTTGGTGAGCACGTACTTGCAGATGGAAATGCATATGAAATGCATTTAACCAATGAAGAGGACTTAAAAGGATTGCCAGAAGGAGCAAAAGAAGCTGCTGCAATGCTGGCTAAACAAAAGAGTAAAGATGGATGGTTAATCACCTTAGATTATCCGAGTTATATTCCATTTATGACCTATGCTGAAAATCGTGAATTGCGTAAAGAGTTGTCAATTGCTTTCGGAAAAAAAGGATTCCAAAACAATAAAAACAACAACGAAACAGTTGTTTTAGAAATCGTAAAATTACGTCAGCAACGAGCACAACTACTCGGTTTCAAAACGCATGCTCATTTTGTATTGGAAGAACGAATGGCAGAAGCTCCAGAAAAAGTAATGACGTTTCTAAATGATCTATTACAAAAAGCAAAACCTGCTGCAAAAGAGGAGTTTGAAACCTTATCAAACTATGCAAAAGAATTAGATGGAATCGAATCCTTACAAAAATGGGATTCTGCATACTACTCTGAAAAATTGAAGAAAGAAAAATTCGATTTGGACCAGGAATTATTAAAGCCTTATTTCAAATTGGAACATGTAATTGATGGTGTCTTTACCATTGCCAATAAACTCTTCCAACTCAATTTTGAAGAAGTTTTTGATATTGAAACGTATCACGAGGAAGTAAAAACCTATAAAGTAACCAACAATGATGGTGACTTTATTGCCGTTTTTTATGCTGATTTTCATCCGAGAGCAGGTAAACGAAATGGCGCCTGGATGACCTCATACAAATCGCAACAGATTTTTGAAGGTATCAATGAAAGACCACACATTTCGATAGTTTGCAACTTTACCAAACCTACAGAAAGCAAACCTTCATTATTAACGTTTAATGAGGTAACGACATTATTCCATGAATTCGGTCATGCACTTCACGGAATGTTAGCCAACACCACCTACAACAGTTTATCTGGAACATCCGTTTCTTGGGACTTCGTGGAATTACCAAGCCAAGTATTAGAGAACTGGTGTTACGAAAAAGAAGCGCTTGAACTATTCGCAAAACATTATGAAACCGGTGAAGTAATTCC
>JALQZD010000281.1 GCA_023258495.1 Polaribacter sp. | reverse complement strand
AAACGAACTGGTAAGTGAACGGTATATGCAAGGGCGACCGAAGGGAGTGCATTTTACCCTTGCAGATATGTTTTTGCGGAACAAAACGGAACGACTGACGAACACCGCTTTACCTGCGTTGGGGGGTGCGTTGGGAAAAGCAAGTGTATGACTGAATGGATTGGAGTGCAACGGAAAGGAATGAAGGAGTGCTCTTGCTGTGTGGTGCAGGAAGTGGGTGAATGTAAAGAGTGAGGTACGAACGAATGCAATGAACCTACTGGAAGCACATGGGTGAGGGTGGGGTTATTTCGCTAATCTTAAAATCCTTGTTGCTCCTCTAAATACAATAATGAAAACAACAGAACCAATAACTAAGTCAGGTATTTTACTTTCAAAATAGTAGACTAAGCCTCCAGCCAAAATTACACCTAAATTGATGATAATATCATTGGAAGTAAAAATTGCAGAAGCTTGCATGTGTGCTTCTTTGCTCTTCGCCTTTTGAATCAGGTAAAGTGAAACGGAATTTGCCAAAAGAGCTAAAAAGGATATGATAATCATGTTTTGAAAAATCGGTATGCCATCAGATCCTACAAAACGTCTAATGACTTCCAATAAACCAAATAGAGCTAATGACATTTGAAAGTACCCACTTAGTTTAGCTACTTTCTTTTTACGAATTAATGTTTGACCTACTGCCAGTAAGCTTAATGCATACACTAACGAATCTGCTAGCATATCCAAAGAATCTGCCACCAACCCCATAGATTTAGAAATCAAGCCGAATAGCATTTCAAGAACAAAAAAGACAAAATTGATGATAAGAACAGCCCAAAGGATTTTTCGTTGGTTGCTTGGGTCTGATTCTACATCAATTACTACCTGTGATTGTGTGTTTGATATTAGTTTTGAACCTAATTTTAGTTCTGCTAATATCCTTTCAATTTCCGTAGTATTGCCAATGTGAAATATGGTTAGTTTCCTTTGAGGTATCTCAAATTCAAGTTGTTTGATTTCGTTTATTCCATCCAATTTCATCCGAATCATTTGTTCCTCAGAAGGGCAATCCATTTGTGATATTTTGAATACAGATTTTTCCATTATAAAAAACAAAGGTTTTTTTTTCACCTATCAATATCAACTAATATTGAATCAAAGTAACTAACCAAAAGAGTTTTTTTTAGCGAATCCAGTTTGGCTTCTGAATGAAGAAATAGGTAGGATGGCATTGGCATTTTATCGTTATCAATTTGACTTAGAATTGATTTTAGTTTTGTCCGTTTCATACGATTTGATAGAAGACCAAATTCTGATAGGTTTAATTCAGATTTTCCTTCTGAAATATGATTCTGTAAAAGAAAGCCTATAGGTTGAACATTACTGTACCATGGGTATTTGGTTTGGTTGCTATGACAATCATAACAGGATGCTCGGATAATATTTCCAATGACAACTGGAGACTCGTAATGCTCAATAAAATCAGCATTGGTAACTGGTTCTATTTCATTGCGTTGGACGGGGACAAATTGAATCCCCACCAACACAATTAAAACTATCCATAGAGATAATTTAAGCCATTTTTTCATTTCATTGAAATGGTTTCTTTCACCGAACCACAAGTCAGCATTTTGCTGCCAAACAATGGGTTTTTGATCTCTTGAGAATCACTCAGCCAACTACCCCCTTTTCCCTTGTCGTACATCGGGCAATACTGTTGATAAAGTGTTCTGTCCGTTCCTGTGATTGCAAGCAAGTCCATGAAATCTTTTGCCATGCCTTCAAAATGCTCACGTTGATGAGCTATTTCGCTTTTAGCAATGTGTTCACCATGTTCTTTTACTACTTCCAATATTTCCTTAATCTCGGACTGCTTGGATGCTTCAAAAGTGTTAAGGTCTATACTTGAAGACGTTTCTGCAAGTTTTTGACCTGCGCTGGCAGCCGCTCTTGAATCGTCTTGAACCAGGGCATTTTTAATTACCAGGTATTGATCGATTAATTGAGAAATGGACTTATTTTCACTCGTTTCCACAACTGAACCATCTGACATTTCATCCTCTGCTTTATGATTCATGGCACTATGATCATGGACACCATTTCCATTTTCATGATCGGTAGATTTTTTATTGGCACATGCAATTAATGAAAATGAGATACTTGCTAATAAAGCGAGTGTTAAGATTGAATTTGATTTTTTCATTGTATTAAAATTTAGAAGTTAAACATTTGAATTAGTGATAAGCCAAGAACGATGAAGGATATGATACCCCATATTATTCTGGAAGCCCATTTTTTAAATTTTGAGGGAGGTGCATTGTCTCC
>JALQZD010000327.1 GCA_023258495.1 Polaribacter sp. | reverse complement strand
TTTAATCGCTTTTTGGCTTCTGATTTACTCATTCCCTTTAATTGGGCGAGGTATAAGGCCTGCTCTCCCACCTTCATTGATTTATACAAACCTCTTTCTTCTGGTAAATACCCAATATCTGAAATATGATGTGGCGCTAATTTTTCACCATCCAAAATTACTTCACCTTTATCTGGTATAGTAATCTGATTGATAATTCGAATTAAAGATGTTTTTCCCGCACCATTGGGACCTAAAAGTCCGTAAACACTTCCCTTCGGAATAGTCAGACTTACATTATTCAAAGCCGTGTAGTTTCCATAGGTTTTGGTAACACCACGAATTTCTAGCAGGTTGCTCATATGTGATTAACAATTAGTTTATTGCGAATGCTATTACATTAGTAGCCATTCACCTCAAATTGTTACGATTTATTTTACGACTAGCTTTTTGATAACCGATCCGTTATTAATCTTAAATTTAAGGATGTATAATCCTTTCGAGAAAGTGGTAACATCAAGATTTACGGTTTTAGAATTTGTTTGAGCCTGGTGCACTTTTTTACCAAGAACATTATACATCTCTAATTTGTCGATAAGCACATCACTAGCAATAGTCACAAAATTATTGGCGGGATTAGGATACATGCGAACCTCATTGTTTTCGGAGTATCCTTTGGTTGAAAGGATATCTGCATTTTGATACACTCTAACATAATCGATAACCATCGGGCTTTCTGTAAAGTTGGGATCAATAGCCCCTCCATTTCCTCCCATGGCTACATTTAAGAGCAGAAATTGTTCCAAATCAAATGGCCAGGTTGATGAATTTTTTGGATCTGGATTGTAGGTATAGTACCCTTCTCCATCGATAAGAAAAGTAATTTGATTCGGCGACCAATTTACAGTATATACATGATAATTATTTGCTACATCAGCTAACGGATAAGTAGCCGTATTAACGGTTGCTCCAGAACTGGAAGGTGTATGAATAGCTGCAGAAACGGTATTAGTGGCATGAAGACCATGCTCCATAATATCTATTTCGCCACAGTCAGGCCAACTCGTAGTTCCGTAACCTTGGGTTTGCCAGTACGCGCCTTGTTCTGAAATATTCTTACCCAAAGTCCAAATTGCTGGCCATGTACCGTCACCTAATGGTAATTTTGCTCTTACATCCACTCTTCCGTATCGAAAAGCATATTTGGAATTTAATCTGGCAGAAGTATAATTTCTGGTAACTCCATTGTCTGTGTAATTTTCCTTTTTCGCAACAATATATAAGTGACCATTTGAAACGTAAGAATTGTCTGTCCTTGCTGTATAATGTTGTTGTTCCCCATTAAACCATCCTCCTCCATTTGGACCATTGGTTTGATGGTGCCATTTGGATGAATTTACAGCTCCATCAGTATCAAATTCATCAGACCAAGTTAACACATCGTATACCACATCTATTGGATGTGGATCGCCAGTGGAAGAGCTGTAATTTATATCATCAATTAAATAGGTTCCCGGGGCATTAACTCCAAAATCAATAAATATCGTCAATCGACTATACGTACCCGTATTCGCACCAAAATCAAAAACGATATCATTTTGCCATCCAGTTGATGTTTGCGTAGTTTGGTCAATTTCTTTATCTGCATCAGAACCGCCATTTTCAAGTTTTAATTTTATCGTGTGCCCACTGGAATCAAACGAATAAAAAGAAAGCGAAATGCTGCGATCAATACTTAAATCAATATTCGTTGATAAATCAATGTAAAATCCCTGGGTATTAACAGCACCATTATTTTTGAACTCACCAACCGTGTTATTCGAGTCGTCTGGGTCCGTTCGCTGTGTAAAACTGCTTCCATTAAAACCAATAAAATTATGATTTGCACTAGAGAAGTCAATTGGAAGCTGCTGAGCATTGACAACGGTTAAGGTGAACAGAAAAAGAAGCGTAATTTTTTTTGCCATAGTCTTATGAGATTTTGGGCGAAAATATGGATTAAAGTCAATTATACCAAGTGAAATTAGAAGTAAAAATACTATGCATGCATAATTTTTATTTCATTTACTATGCGTGCATAACAAATTTGATTATCTTTGTCTCAATGGATAAAAATCTATCAATAGATCACCAATTAAGAGCAACTTGGCAAGCCGTTGCAAAAATGTATAATGAGCAGGCTGCCCAGCATGACAGTACGATGGCGACTGCGTTTGTTATCTTAAATATTGATTTAGAAAATGGAACCCCCTCCACTTCTTTAGGACCAAAAATGGGTATGGAACCCACCAGCCTTTCAAGAATTTTAAAGTCTATGGAAGATCGAGGTGCCATTAAACGAGAGAAAAACCCAGATGATGGAAGAGGTGTAATCATCAAGTTGACTGATTTTGGAAAAGAAATGAGGGCAGTTTCGAAAGAATATGTTTACCAATTTAACAATAAGGTTCGTGAACACGTATCTGAAAAAGAATTGGCGGGTTTCTTTAAAGTTATGGAAACAATCAATGATTTAATTACCAATAAAAAAATCTACACGAACAACAAAAAAGCAGTTTAATTAGAAATGACAAGAAGAATTAAAAAAGTAGCAATAATCGGATCCGGAATTATGGGATCTGGAATTGCCTGTCATTTTGCGAATATCGGCGTAGAAGTTTTACTTCTGGATATTGTTCCAAGAGAACTTACCGATGCCGAAAAAGCAAAAGGATTAACTTTAAATGACAAAGCTGTAAGAAATAGAATCGTGAATTCTTCTCTTACCAATGCCTTAAAATCAAAACCTTCACCGATTTATCAAAAACGTTTTGCTGAGCGAATTTCAACGGGAAATTTAGATGATGATTTAGCAAAAATAAAAGACGTAGATTGGGTAATGGAGGTTGTAACAGAGCGACTGGACATTAAAAAGAGTGTTTTTGACCAAGTTGAAAAATACAGAACTCCTGGCACTTTAGTTACCTCTAATACTTCTGGAATCCCAATCAAATTCATGAATGAAGGAAGAAGTCAAGATTTTCAGGAAAATTTCGCAGTTACGCACTTTTTCAATCCACCACGATATTTAAAATTATTCGAGGTTGTTCCAGGACCAAACTGTAAACAAGAGGTCACCGACTTCTTGATGATGTATGGAGATAAGTTTTTAGGTAAAACATCCGTTCTGGCAAAAGATACTCCAGCCTTCATCGGAAACAGAATCGGGATCTATGGAATTATGAGTTTGTTTCATGTGGTGAAAGAGATGGGATTAACTATCGAAGAAGTAGATAAATTAACAGGACCTGTTATCGGTAGACCAAAATCTGCAACATTCAGAACAATTGATGTTGTAGGTCTAGATACCCTAGTACATACGGCTAATGGGGTAAAAGATAATTGTCCGAATGATGAAATGAGAGACAAATTTGTGATTCCAGATTTTGTCAATCAGATGATGGAGAACAAATGGTTAGGAAGTAAAACCAGACAAGGATTCTACAAACGTGTAACTGGTGAAAACGGTAAAAAAGAAATCCTTTCTTTAGACCTTAATACGTTGGAATATCGCAAAAAGCAACGTGCGAAGTTTGCTACTTTAGACCTAACGAAATCGATTGATAATGTTGTGGATCGTTTCAAAGTTTTAGTTGGCGGGAAAGACAAAGCTGGTGAATTCTACCGTAAGTCTTTTGCCTCAATGTTTGCATACGTACAAAATAGAATTCCTGAGATTTCTGATGAACTATACCGTATCGATGATGGTTTAAGAGCCGGATTCGGATGGGAGCATGGTCCATTCCAGATTTGGGATGCTATTGGTGTTGCCGCAGGAGTTGAATTGATGAATAATGAAGGTTACGAGCCAGCAGCTTGGGTAATCGAAATGTTAGAAAAAGGAGAAACAGCGTTTTACACCGTAAAAAATGGTGCCACCTATTATTATGATGTTCCTGCCAAAGCTCAGGTGAAAAAACCTGGACAAGATGCTTTTATCATTTTAGATAACATCAGAAAAACAAATGAGGTTTGGAAAAACTCTGGAGTCGTAATTGAAGATTTAGGAGACGGGGTAATCAACTGTGAATTCCGTTCAAAAATGAATACCATCGGAGGTGATGTATTAGCTGGAATCAACAAAGCCATTGATCTTGCTGAAAACGATTTTCAAGCGTTAGTGGTCGGTAATCAAGGAGCGAACTTCTCTGTCGGTGCAAACATCGGAATGATTTTTATGATGGCTGCAGAGCAAGAATATGACGAATTGAACATGGCCATCAAGTACTTCCAAGATACGATGATGCGTATGCGTTATTCAGCCATTCCAACAATTGCAGCGCCTCACGGAATGACCCTAGGCGGTGGTTGTGAGTTGTCTATGCATGCCGATAAAGTCGTTGCAGCCGCCGAAACCTACATCGGATTAGTTGAATTTGGTGTTGGTGTAATTCCAGGTGGCGGTGGATCTAAAGAAATGGCGCTACGAGCGCAAGATTTATTCCATCAGGGTGACGTTCAGTTAAACGTATTGCAAGAGCATTTCTTGGCTATTGGAATGGCAAAAGTGGCTACTTCAGCTTATGAGGCATTTGACATGAATGTACTTCAAAAAGGAAAAGATGTGGTTGTAGTAAACAGAGAACGTCAGATTGCTGAAGCCAAAAAACATGCACTTCTTCTGGCGGATGCGGGATATACTCAAAAACCTATGCGTAAAGATGTTTTGGTTCTTGGGAAACAAGCACTTGGTACATTTATGGTTGGAACAGATTCAATGAAGGCATCGAGATATATTTCTGAGCATGATCAGAAAATCGCAAACAAACTTGCTTATGTAATGGCGGGTGGTGATTTATCAGAACCAACGAGAGTTTCTGAACAGTATCTGTTGGATATTGAAAGAGAGGCGTTCTTGAGTTTGTGTACAGAGCGTAAAACGTTAGAAAGAATCCAGCACATGTTAAAAACTGGTAAACCTTTAAGAAACTAAAAACATGAAAACAGCATATATCGTAAAAGCATATAGAACTGCAGTCGGGAAATCAAAGAGAGGTGGTTTTAGATTTAAAAGAGCTGATGAGCTTGCTGCAGAAACCATCAAGTATATGATGGAAAAACTTCCAGAATTAGATGCAAAACGCATTGATGATGTGATAGTAGGAAATGCAATGCCAGAAGGTTCGCAAGGATTAAATATGGCACGTATCATTTCCCTTATTGGATTAAATACAGTTGACGTTCCTGGAGTTACCGTGAATAGATTTTGTTCTTCTGGATTGGAAACTATCGGAATGGCAGTAGCTAAAATTCAGTCTGGAATGGCAGATTGTATCATCGCTGGTGGAACAGAAAGTATGACTTCTGTACCAATGACCGGATTCAAACCTGAATTAAACTACAATATTGTGAATGCGGGTAATGAGGATTATTATTGGGGAATGGGAAACACTGCGGAAGCCGTAGCTGAGAAATACAATGTTTCTCGCGCAGATCAGGATGAATTCGCTTTCCAATCACACATGAAAGCATTAAAAGCATTGGATGAAAATAGATTCCAAGATCAAATTGTACCTATCGAAGTTGAAGAAACGTATATCGATGGTAAAGGAAAAAAAGCGACTCGTAAATTTACCGTAAATAAGGACGAAGGACCTCGGAGAGGAACAAGCGTTGAAGCGCTTGCCAAACTTAGACCAGTTTTTGCCGCGAATGGATCGGTTACTGCAGGAAATTCATCGCAGACCAGTGACGGAGCTGCCTTCGTAATGGTCATGAGTGAGGACATGGTTAAAGAATTAAATCTTGAACCTATTGCAAGAATGGTAAGTTATGCTGCCGCCGGAGTACCACCTAGAATTATGGGTATCGGTCCTGTGGCTGCAATTCCGAAAGCATTAAAGCAAGCTGGATTGCAACAAAATGATATCAATCTCATTGAGTTAAATGAAGCATTCGCCTCTCAATCATTAGCTGTTATTCGAGAGTTAGACTTAAATCCAGATATCATCAATGTAAACGGTGGAGCCATTGCATTAGGGCATCCATTAGGATGTACAGGAGCAAAGTTATCAGTTCAATTATTTGATGAGATGAGAAAACGCGAAATGGCAGGTAAATATGGTATGGTTACCATGTGTGTAGGAACTGGGCAAGGTGCCGCAGGAATATTTGAATTTTTAAACTAAGACAATAGAATTATCGATATGGAAACAACAGAAAAAGAAATTTTAAGAGGAGGACAATTCCTGGTGAAAGAGTCTCGTTGTGAAGACGTTTTTACCCCTGAAGATTTCTCGGAGGAGCAAATTATGATGCGGGACGCCGTTAAGGAGTTCAACGAAAGAGAAATTATTGCTCACAGAGAGCGATTTGAAGCAAAAGACTACAAATTGACAGAGGAATGTATGAAGAAAGCAGGAGATCTTGGATTCTTAGGTGTGGCTGTACCAGAGGAGTATGGTGGCCTTGGAATGGGATTCGTTTCTACGATGTTAACCTGTGAATACATCTCAAGTGGTACAGGGTCGTTTAGTACAGCCTTTGGTGCTCATACAGGGATTGGTACCATGCCAATAACCTTATATGGTACAGAAGAACAAAAACAAAAATATGTTCCAAAATTAGCCTCAGGTGAATGGATGGGTGCATATTGTTTAACTGAACCTGGTGCTGGTTCTGATGCAAATTCAGGAAAAACTACAGCAGAGTTAACAGAAGATGGTAAGGCATACAAAATTAACGGACAGAAAATGTGGATTTCGAATGCTGGTTTCTGTAACTTAATGATTGTATTCGCAAGAATTGAAAATGATAAAAACATCACTGGTTTTATTGTTGAATATGATCCAGCTAATCCCAACGGAATCACTCTTGGTGAGGAAGAACATAAATTAGGAATTAGAGCAAGTTCTACGAGGCAAGTATTTTTTAATGACACTGTTGTCCCAGTTGAAAACATGCTGTCTGTTAGAGGTGGCGGATTTAAAATTGCCGTTAATGCATTAAACGTTGGTCGTATCAAATTAGCCGCAGCATGTATTGATTCTCAAAGAAGAGTAACCGAAACAGCTTTAAAATACGCAACCGAAAGAAAGCAATTTAAAACTCCGATCGCAAACTTTGGTGCCATTAAGCATAAATTAGCAGAAATGGCGACAAATACATATGCCGGCGAAGCTGCTAGTTATCGCGCAGCTAAAGATATTGAAGACAGAATTGCAATGCGAATTGATGCAGGGAACACCCATCAAGAGGCAGAATTAAAAGGAGTTGAAGAATATGCAATTGAGTGTTCTATTTTAAAAGTTACTGTCTCTGAAGATGTTCAAAATTGTGCCGATCAAGGAATTCAGATTTTTGGCGGAATGGGATTCTCAGAAGAGACACCTATGGAATCGGCTTGGAGAGATGCCAGAATTTCAAGAATCTATGAAGGAACAAATGAGATTAATAGAATGTTATCTGTTGGTATGCTGATTAAAAAAGCAATGAAAGGTCATGTAGATCTTTTAGGACCTGCAACAGCAGTGGCAGATGAGTTAATGGGTATTCCTTCATTTGACACTCCAGATTACAGCGAATTATTTGCAGAAGAAAAGGAGATGATTCAAAAGATGAAAAAAGTATTCTTAATGGTTGCTGGTTCTGCAATTCAAAAATATGGACCAGACCTAGAGCAGCACCAACAATTATTATTGGCTGCCGCTGAAATCTTGAACGAAATCTATATGGCTGAATCTACCTTATTAAGAGCGGAGAAAAATGCTAAACGTTTTGGAGAAGATTCTCAGAAAGGACAGATTGCAATGGCGAAATTATACTTGTATAACGCTGTTGAAATCGTAACAAAAAGCGCTAGAGAAGGTATCATTTCTTTCGCCGAAGGCGATGAGCAAAGAATGCTTTTAATGGGTCTTAAGCGTTTTACAAAATACGCCAACTACCCAAATGTTATCGAATTAAGAAGAACAATAGCAGATATCTTAATTGAAGAGAACACCTATTGTTTTTAAAAATATTTTAAAACATCACTGTTTTAAAATTTAGTTGTTTGTTAAAAAAGACCGATTGTTATCGGTCTTTTTTTCGCCATTTCTAGACTTTTTGGAATAAACTTTTATATTTGCAACTTACTACAATTCTTCGGCTGATAGTTATCTTTTATGAAGTTATACAACCTTTTTTTAATATCTGTTATACTACTTGCTGTGGCCTGTGGTAAGGAGCAGTCTAAAATAGATATTGATGCTACAGAATTATTGGAAAATGTCAAACTTCTTTCCCACGATTCCTTAGCAGGACGAAAATTTACCGAAATCGGTAATCTTAAAGCTAGAAAATACATTCAGGAAAAATTTCAGTCCATAGGATTGAATCCGCTATATGATGATTTCGTTCAAGAATTTTCAGTTACGCTTCAGGGTCGTCAAAGGCAAGCTGTTTTTCCAATCAAAAAGCCATTAGACGATTTATCAAATGTAAAAGACACTACTGTTGTTGGTGGAAATGTTGTTGGTACCATCAGCGGTTATACCAATAATTCAATAGTTATCACAGCACACTATGACCATTTAGGAATTCAAAAAGGTTACGTTTTTAATGGTGCCGATGATAATGCCTCTGGCGTCTCTGCGTTGTTAACTATTGCTAAGTATTTCAAAAATAAGCCCACCAAACACACACTTATTTTTGCAGCAGTTGATGCACAGGAAGCTGGTTCTTTGGGAGCTCAAGACTTGATCAACACCTATCCGAATAAAAAAGATATTGCGTTAAATATCAATATGGATATGATTTCTCATAGTGATTTTGACCCAGAACTATATGTATGCGGCACCTATCACTATGTGAATTTAAAAAGTCCAATAGAAGATATCGAAACAGAATATGTTCGTGTATTATTTGGTCATGATGATCCATACAATAAAGAGCAGTATGACTGGACCTTTATATCCGATCACAAGGTATTTCATAGAGAGCAAATTCCATTCCTATATTTCGGTGTAGAAGATCATAAAGATTACCACCAACCTACAGATACTTTTGATACCATTAATCAAGAGTTCTACATTGAATCTGTAAAAATTATCATCCGAACTATTGAAATATTGGATGAGTTTCTTTACGAAGAAAACGAATAAATGTATAATCTATTCAAGAGCAGCTAAGTAGCGCTCAGCATCTAGGGCAGCCATGCAACCGGTTCCCGCAGCAGTTACTGCTTGTCTATATTCTTTATCTTGAACATC
>JALQZD010000296.1 GCA_023258495.1 Polaribacter sp. | reverse complement strand
AAATGTTTCAATTACCAACTGATATTCAACCCAAGCCCAATACCAGGAACTCAAATACAGAAGAAGCTTATGTTTACTTTCAAAATAGCGATAGATCGAACTTTCGTTGGAGCCAATTTTAATGCCCAATTTCTTAAAGGTAAAGTTTTCGAAGCCAATCTCATTGATGAGTAAAATACTATGTTTCACAATATTTTTGCCCAATTCAGATGTTTCGGGATCTTTAATAAAAATCTTTGAAGGAACAGATATTTTTAATACGGATAATAATGCTTTCACTTTCGACAAATATTAAGTCGCGCAAAGATAATAGTATTACTATCATTTTTAAGTAGTAGTATTTCTCTTTTATATTTTTTTTAACAAAATTGAGAAGGGTTAAATTCTTTTGAAAATCTTTATTGATTGTAGTATTCGAAGCTTTCAGATAGCAATTGCTCATCGACCTGACAATCGATCTTAAAGCGCTCAAAATCTTGAAGTAAGACATAATTGGTTTTCCCGCTTACATTTTTTTTGTCGTGTTTTAATAAGGATAAGATAGCTGAATAATCGGAGGGATCTAGACTGATTTTGTCAAACACAGAAAGAATATTCTTTTTTATTTCGCTCACGGCCTCGATTGAAAAACCTAAAACTTTATGAGAAAGATAACTTTCACAAATCATTCCAATCGCAATGGCTTCTCCGTGAGTTAAACTTGCTTTATCTGCTGAGTCAAGGTAGAAGGATTCTACGGCATGTCCTAAGGTATGACCGAAATTTAGCACCTTTCTTAAATGTCCTTCCTTTGGATCTTGCAATACGACATTATTTTTAATCACAATAGATTTATGGATGATCTCATCCAGATTTGCTTCATGAATATTTGTAACTGCTGATAATAGCGACTTATCGAATGTGAGTGCATACTTCATCACTTCAGCCAAACCCGAAGTAAAGTCTCTTTGATCAAGCGTAGATAAATATTTTGAATCGATGATTACGAGTTCCGGATTGGCAAAAACACCTATTTGATTTTTTAAAACGCCCAGGTCAACACCTGTTTTACCGCCTACAGAGGCATCTACCATAGCTAATAGGGTAGTTGGGATATTCACAAAGTCGATTCCGCGTTTAAAACAAGAAGCCACAAATCCACCTAAATCGGTAATAACCCCACCTCCTAAAGTAAGTAACAGACTTTTACGATCGCCACCAAGTTCTGTAATGGTATCCCAAACGGCAATGCAGGTTTCCAGGTTTTTAAATTCCTCTCCAGCATCAATTTCAATAACTTCTATCGAAATATCGGACTCTAGATTAGGAATAAACTTAGGATAGCAGTTTTCAAAAGTATTTTCATCGACCAAGATAAAAAGCTTGGAATACGATTTTCTGGAAATCAATTCATTCAGAGAATTATATCCTTTCTCACCAAATTCTACATTATAATCCGAAGCTTTAATGACTTCCATAGGTTGTTAAATTAATTTCCAAAATAACTAGATTTTTTTTAAAAAAACTAATGTCGCTTATAGTTATCTTTGTGGGATACACAGTAGTTATGAAATTATTTGACAATACGGAAACTGCATTTGCTTTAAAGTCTGATTCTCAACTGGAAAGGGCTTATTTTTTATTTCGAATGATTCAAAATGAACCGATGGTGAAAATTGGAACTGCAATGACTAATTTTGCATTAAAGGCCCATTTACCGGTTGAGGGGCTCATTCGTTCTACTGTTTTTGATCATTTCTGCGGAGGTGTGACTGAGGAAGATTGTATGCCAATCATTCAAAATATGCATGAAAATGGAAATGTTCATAGTGTATTGGATTATTCCGTAGAAGGGAAAGAAGAGGAGGAAAGTTTTGATAATGCCCTAGAAAAGATTTTAAAAATTATCTCTTTCTGTGAAGAAAAGAAATCGATTCCGTTCGCTGTTTTTAAACCAACTGGTTTTGGGCGTTTTGCCTTGTATCAGAAAATATCCGAAGGAAAACCACTAACCGAGGATGAAAAGGAAGAGTGGAAACGTGTTGTTGCTCGTTACCACAAGGTATGTAACCTCGCGAAAAAGAAGGATGTTCCAGTATTGATTGATGCAGAAGAAAGCTGGATGCAAGATGCTGCAGATTGGCTTATTGAAGATTTAATGGAAATGTACAATACAGAGAAGGCGATTATTTTCAATACCCTTCAGATGTACCGTCATGATCGCTTGGATTATCTGAAATATTTGAAGAAAAAAGCAGATGAAAAAGGCTTTTATATTGGAATGAAAGTAGTTCGCGGTGCCTATATGGAAAAAGAAAGAGAGCGTGCTGAGGAAATGGGATATCCATCACCAATCTGCAAAGACAAACGAGCTACTGATGAAAATTTTGATGCGGCAATCACATACATGATGGAGCAATCAAAAATGGCTTTATTCGCAGGTACTCATAATGAAAATAGTTCCTATTTACTGATCGAATTGGCAGATAAATATGGAATTCACAAAGATGATATGCGATTATGGTTTGGTCAATTATTTGGTATGAGTGATCATATCAGTTATAATTTGGCAAATGAGGGATATAATGTAGCAAAATACTTACCTTTCGGACCTGTTCGTGATGTAATGCCGTATTTAATCCGAAGAGCCGAAGAGAACACATCTGTAGCAGGACAGACAAGTAGAGAATTAAGTTTGCTTCAACAAGAAAGAAAAAGGCGAAAGCTATAGCACATGGCTACTACGGTAGAAGAAATACGACAGCTACTTCAGAAGAATAAAAAAAGACTTGATCAAGAACTTCGACAAAGTAAGGAGGCTGTTCGGTTGATTAAAAAAGCTACCCATTCTTCATTAAATGCTGAAGAAAAAGAGAAAATCAAAATTCAATTATTAGACATTTGTAAAGCCATTCCAGCACTGGCTGTGTTTCTATTACCTGGAGGCGCATTATTACTTCCGTTACTAATCAAACTCATCCCAGATATCTTACCATCTGCCTTTCAAGACGAACCCAGAGAAGATTTATCCTAAATTATTGAGAGTTATCTTAAATTATAAAGTATTTTTGCACGAAATTTAAGAAGCTACTCATGCAATCGATTCGAAATATTGCCATTATTGCTCACGTCGATCACGGGAAAACAACATTGGTTGATAAAATTATTGATCAGGCCAAAATCCTTGATGACAGAAAAGAACGTACTGAATTATTATTGGATAATAATGATTTAGAACGTGAAAGAGGAATCACGATACTTTCAAAAAATGTATCTGTCAACTACAAGGGAATTAAAATCAATGTGATTGATACTCCAGGTCACGCCGATTTTGGAGGTGAGGTTGAGCGTGTATTAAAAATGGCAGACGGTGTGCTATTGTTAGTTGATGCTTTTGAAGGACCAATGCCGCAAACTCGTTTTGTTTTAGGCAAAGCAATCGAATTAGGGCTAAAACCTATTGTGGTTATCAATAAGGTTGATAAAGAAAATTGTACACCAGATTTAGTTCATGAGAAGGTTTTTGATTTGATGTTTGCCTTAGATGCAACAGAAGACCAATTGGATTTTACCACAATTTATGGATCTGCAAAACAGGGTTGGATGAGTGAGGATTGGCAGGAACCAACAGACAATATTATTCCATTATTAGATGCTGTCGTTGATGTGATTCCGGAAGCGCCTTATCGTGATGGAACCGTTCAAATGCAGATTACTTCTTTAGATTACTCTTCATTCACAGGTCGTATCGCAATCGGAAGGGTATACCGTGGAGATTTAGAGCAGAATAAAGATTATTCATTGTGTAAAGCTGATGGAACCATTAAAAAGGTTCGAATCAAAGAACTTCATGTGTTTGAAGGAATGGGAAAGGCTAAGGTTGAACATGTTCGAAGTGGTGATATTTGCGCGGTTACCGGAATTGAAGATTTTGAGATTGGAGATACGATTGCTGATTTAGAAAACCCGGAAGAACTACCGAGAATTAAGGTTGATCAACCTACCATGAGTATGTTGTTTACGATTAATAATTCGCCATTTTTTGGGAAAGAAGGGAAATATGTTACTTCAAGGCACTTGCGTGATCGCTTATTCAAAGAAATGGAGAAAAACCTTGCATTGCGTGTAGATGAAACAGATTCTGAGGATAAATTCAATGTATTTGGTCGTGGAGTTCTGCATTTATCAGTATTGATTGAAACCATGCGTCGTGAAGGTTACGAATTGCAGGTTGGAAGACCACAAGTTATTTTTAGAGATATTGATGGT
>JALQZD010000185.1 GCA_023258495.1 Polaribacter sp. | reverse complement strand
TCCAGGCGCTCCTGCACAATCTCCATATGCAACATGCCTAAAAATCCACAACGGAAACCAAAACCAAGTGCCGCTGACGTTTCCGGCTCAAACGTGAGGCTGGCGTCATTCAGGCGCAGCTTTTCAAGGCTGGCGCGCAGTTCTTCAAAGTCTTCGGTATCGACCGGATAAATACCTGCAAATACCATCGGTTTCACATCCTCAAATCCTTCAATTCTACTTTCGGTTGGTGCTTTAGCATCCGTAATCGTATCTCCTACTTTTACCTCTTTTGCCGTTTTAATTCCAGTAATCAAGTAACCAACATCACCCGTTTTAATTTCGTTTTTGACAACCTGATTCAATTTCAATGTCCCTACCTCATCAGCATGATACATTTTAGTAGTCGCCATAAATTTGATTTGCTGATTCTTTTTTATCGAACCATCAATTACTTTAAAATAGGTTTCGATTCCACGGTATGAATTGAATACAGAATCGAAAATTAATGCTTTTAAAGGCGCATCTGGATTTCCATTTGGCGGCGGAATTCGTTCAATAATGGCCTCTAAAATTTTATCCACTCCAAATCCAGTTTTACCACTGGCAGGAATTACTTCCTCAGGATTACATCCCAGTAAATCAACAATATCATCTGTCACCTCCTCCGGATTTGCACTTGGCAAATCAACCTTATTCAAAACAGGAATAATCTCTAAATCATTCTCAAGCGCTAAGTACAGATTCGAAATGGTTTGTGCCTGAATGCTTTGTGCAGCATCAACAATCAAAAGCGCTCCTTCACAAGCCGCAATCGATCTGGACACCTCATAAGAAAAGTCAACATGACCAGGAGTATCAATTAAATTCAATGTATATTCCACACCATCTTGAACATAATCCATTTGAATCGCATGTGATTTAATCGTAATACCACGTTCGCGCTCCAAATCCATATTATCGAGCAACTGATCTTGTTTCTCGCGCTCAGTTACCGATCCTGTATAATCTAAAAGTCGGTCTGCCAAGGTACTTTTACCATGGTCAATATGAGCGATTATACAAAAGTTTCTTATGTTCTTCATTTCGTCTCCTGTCTACTTTAATCGTGCGCAAAGATAAGGATTAGCTAGATTTAATTTGTCTTAATTCTGTTTCGTCAATAGCTACTTGAAATTCGTCCCAGCTTACGGTTCCATCACCATCTTCGTCGAAACTCTGGATCATAAATTCGGCTACCAACCCCCTTATTATCGCACTTACTTTTGCTTCTTTTAAAAGTTTTTTAAAATCATCTTTTGTGAGTTTTCCATCACCATCACCATCATAATAATCGAATGCCTCCTTCGGATTCGTGAATTTCGATCGCACGAGCGATTCAATGTTTTCGATTATTTTGCCTTTACTCCATGCCATCGTTTAGTCTTGCCACTCAGCAATAAATAAATTAGTGTCTCTTCCGCCTCCGTTATTTCTGTTCGAAGAGAAAATCAATTTCGTACCGTCATTGGAGAATACTGGGAATGCATCAAAAGTTTCGCCGTGTGTTACTCGCTCCAAATTCTTCCCGTCCAAATCAATCATATACAAATTGAATGGGAACCCTCTTTCTGCTTCAAAGTTAGAAGAGAATAAAATTTTCTTTCCTGAGGGATGAAAAAACGGACTCCAATTCGCGTTTCCTAAATCGGTCAATTGTCGTAAATCAGATCCATCAGCGTTACAAATGTACAGTTCCATTTCAGTTGGTTCTACCAATCCCTGAGCTAACAGGTCTTTATAATTCTTAATTTCTTCCTCAGTCTTAGGGCGCGAAGAACGGAAAATAATTTTGGTTCCGTCTGGTGAGAAAAATGCTCCTCCGTCATAGCCTAATTCGTTGGTGATTTGTTTCACATCGGTGCCATCAAGATTCATGGTGTACAATTCTAAATCTCCACTTCTGGTTGATGTAAATACAATTTTATCTCCTTGGGGCGATACAGTTGCTTCAGCATCATATCCTTTCTCAGTGGTCAATTGCTTTACGATGTTCCCTTCTAAATCTGCCATAAAAATGTCATAGCTGTCATAAATTGGCCAAACGTATTTTCCATTTTTTCGCAATGGAGCGTCCGGACATTGATCTTGTTCCAAATGCGTCGAAGCATAAACAATATGTTTGTTGTCTGGTAAAAAATAGGCACAGGTAGTTCTTCCTTTACCTGTAGAAATCATAGGCGGTACTTTATTTTCAAAAGTCTCATCAGCATTCATCAAAAACATTTGATCGCAATTTACATTCCAGTTTTTGAAATTCGACTGGAAAATAATTTGCTCGTCATCGAAGCTCCAATAGGCCTCGGCATTATCCCCTCCAAAAGTGATTTGTTTCAAACTTTTAAAATGAGTTTCTTCGGCATAAACTAATGGAATACTATCTTTCGTTGTTTCTGAAGTTACCTCGTTCTTTTTGTTGGTCTTACACGAGAAAATTACCAGTGTCAGAAGAAATAAATAAAGAATTCTCATATCCTATTTTTATTATTTAATTTTGCAAAAATAGTATTTAAAACATGAGATACCTTTTAATAATCAGCTTTTTATTATCAATTTACAGCTGTTCGAATTCCACTACTTCAGTTTCTATACAAGATGATGTTGCTTTTTTAGCTTCGGATGAGATGGAAGGACGTCAAACAGGGACAGAAGGCGAGAAAATAGCCCTTGCATACATTTCAAAACGATTTGAAGAATTAGGTCTTACTGGAAAAGGGACAAATGGGTATGTACAACCCTTTTCTTTCAAACCAAAAACGAATCCGCATGAAGAAGTAAAATTCGACGTTAACGGCGATGGTACAATTACGGGAAATAACGTGATTGGATACTTCGATAATAAAGCAGAAAACACGGTAATCATAGGTGCTCATTACGATCACTTAGGTTACGGCGGAGAAGGTTCTTTATTTAGAGATACCATTAAAGCCGTTCATAATGGAGCTGATGACAATGCATCCGGTGTCGCATTACTGTTGAATTTAGCAAAGAAATTAAAAGATAAGAATACCAAAAACAACTATTTGTTCATGGCCTTTTCTGGCGAAGAAATGGGGCTGTTAGGTTCAAATTACTTCGTGAAGAATCCAACCATTGACACCAAGAAGGTTTCGTACATGATTAATATGGATATGGTGGGTCGTATGAAGAAAGATTCGTCTTTAGCCGTTTACGGAACGGGTACCTCTCCAATCTTCAAACAAGTTTTAAAAGCACATAATAACGACTTCAAATTGATTCAGAATGAATCAGGAGTTGGGCCAAGTGATCATACTAGTTTCTACTTAGCTGATATTCCGGTTTTGCATTTCTTTACTGGGCAACACTCCGATTATCACCGACCGAGTGATGATATCGAAACCTTGAATTATGAAGGAATGGCAAAAATTTCAAATTACATTTTTGATATCATTTCTGATTTGGATGACAACGGCAAACTAGCATTTAGAAAAACCAAGAATGAAAGTGATAAAACACCACGCTTCAGAGTTGGATTAGGTGTTGTTCCCGATTACCTGTTCGATGGCAAAGGAATGCGAATTGATGGTGTTTCTGATGACAAACCTGCACAAAAAGCTGGATTGAAAAAAGGGGATATCGTAATCCAATTGGGGGATAGCCTTGTAACTGATATGATGAGCTATATGAGGGCTTTATCAACCTTCAAAAAAGGAGACAAAACGAAAGTCGTTGTACAACGCGGAGAA
>JALQZD010000152.1 GCA_023258495.1 Polaribacter sp. | reverse complement strand
TATTTGGATACCCATCATTGTCTGTATCTGTAAATGGGGTTCCTTCAACTGTGTCTAAAATGCCATCGTTGTCATCATCCAAATCGATTACATTCGGAATACCATCATTATCAAAATCATCGTCACAAATCTCAATTACTGAAGGTGCATTTATACAATCGCCGATATTGTTCTGAATCACAATTCTGCCAGTTATCTCACCAGTGTTCAAAATCGCACAGAGCCAGCTACAATCGGATAATTTGGTGTTATTTTCAACCTCCACATTTCCATCGACAAAATTGAGTCGACTGAATCCATTCACTGCTGTTAATTCCTTATTATCAGAAACAATAAACCAATCCTTTAAAATGTTCGCACCTCCCGTTGATTTAAGTTCATAGAATCCATCAATCCGCACAATACTCGTATTATAAATTCGAAAAGCACCGCCGGTTTCTCGTAAACTAGTAAAAGCCGGTATTGAGGTAATTCTGAGTCCGCGGATATCAAAAAATCGCCCTATCGTTTCTAAGCCGTCAAATCCGTCGATACGAGTTACGTTTTCAATATTGAAATCATTTCCAATAGAAGTTAACTTTTGAAATCCGTCAACCGCTTGAAGATTCGGACTTAAATTAATATTCAAGTCATTGGTAATCGTTATTAGATTATTAAATGAAGGAATGGTTTCCAATACCAGGTTCTGACTAATATTTAATCTACCGTCAATCTGATTGAGATTTGCAAAACCACTCACCGCAGTAGTTTTAGGAAGTGAACCAATTTCCAAATTTCCTTCTACCGATGTTAGGGTATTAAACCCATTAATCGTTTCGAGAATTCCATTATTTGCAACTACAATACTACCTGCTCTTCGCAAAGAATTGAAGGAATCAATAACTAAAAGATTATTGGAATTAGTGATCGAAAGCTCACCTTCAACTTCTTCAAGACTTGTGAAATTTCGTAAATCTGAGGCTTCGATTGTTATGGTTAAATCACCACGAATAATTTTGAGTTTATTTAACCCCGAAGTATTGGTTATGTTAGAGAGAATGGTACCCACACCTCCTGGCCCATCGGTGGTAAGGCCGGTTACTAGTAAAAAGTTACCATTTATCTCTTCACAATCACCATACTGCGTAACAAATTCATCTAAAGCTTCTTGTGAGGATAAGGTAACATCACCCGAGGGGCACTGGCTGTACAGCCAGGAACAACAGCAAAAAAACATCAGAAATACGCTCCACCTCATGAGTACAAAAATAACCATTCAAGAGCTTTTGTTCATCACAAAAAATCTTAAAATCCTGATTTTTAGATATAAAGGTGGATTTACTCGGTTTCGATACTCTTGTAGGCCGTAATGATTTTCTTCACCAGTTTATGTCGTACTACGTCTTTATCATCCAAATACACGTGTCCAATTCCAGGAATGTCTTTCAAAGCTAACAAGGATTCTTTTAGTCCAGACACCTGCTTTCTTGGCAAATCAATTTGACCAGGATCACCGGTAATGATAAACTTCGCATGCATACCCATCCGCGTTAAGAACATCTTCATTTGATTATGGGTTGTATTTTGAGCTTCATCCAAAATCACAAAGGCATTATCTAAGGTTCTACCTCTCATAAACGCTAACGGTGCAATTTGAATTATTCCTTTTTCCAAATGAGATTCTAATTTCTCATGCGGAATCATATCACGAAGCGCATCATAAAGTGGTTGCATGTAGGGATCTAATTTTTCTTTTAAATCCCCTGGTAAAAAACCTAAATTTTCGCCCGATTCAACAGCCGGTCGAGTTAATATAATTCTACGTACCTGCTTTTCCTTTAATGCCTTAACCGCTAATGCAACGGCCGTATATGTCTTACCAGTTCCCGCAGGCCCAACGGCAAATAACATATCATTTTTCGCCATTAACTGAACCATTTTGCGCTGATTCTGAGTTTGAGCTTTAATCAATCTACCACTCACACCGTGCACCAAAACATCCTTAGAATTTGTGCTAGTATTATCACTTTCTTCCGCAGCAGAGGTTATAATCCGTTCAATACTATTCTCGTCCAACTTATTATACCGATGGTAATATCGAATGAGGCTGTCAACACGTTTTTCAAATTCATCTAAAATTTCGGCTTCACCATAGATTTTAAGTTTTGAGCCTCTGGCAACAATTTTAATTTTAGGAAAGTATCTTTTTAATTGGTCGATGGTACTGTTTTGAGCACCAAAAAAATCTTTGGGATTGATTTCTGTTAATTCTAAAGTGCGTTCGTTCAAATGAAAATAATTTATGTAGGTTTATCGTTATTTAATCGTCTTATATACCATTTAAAATTAGCAAAATGTTTAGTTTTGCCTTACGTCAAATCAATATTTTTTGCACATTTAATTAACAACAATCTAATAAATGTCTTTTATCACATTAACAACCGATTTTGGAACAAAAGATCACTTTGTTGGAGCCGTTAAGGGTGCAATCTACTCACAACTTCCTACCGCGAAGATTATCGATATAACCCACGAGATTTCTCCTTTCAATATTACAGAAACGGCGTATATTCTGAAGAATTCCTACAAGAGCTTTCCGAAAGGAACCGTTCATATTGTTGGTGTAGATTCTGAATTAAGCGAACGAAATAAACATATTGCCCTAGAATTAGACGAGCACTTTTTCGTATGTCCCGACAACGGATTAATCTCCATGATTGCTTCAGAGATACAACCCACTAAAATCGTTGAAATCACTATTCATAACAGAGTAGAAAGCAGTTTTCCTGTCTTAGATGTGTTTGTGAATGTGGCTTGTTTTATCATCCGAGGTGGTAACCTTTCCATTGTCGGAAAAGAAATTAAAGAGTACAAAAAACTTATTGAAATCCAGGCGAAGGTAAGTAGAAATCAAAATCAGATTACGGGCGGAATCTTATACGTTGATAATTATGGAAACTTGATTACCAATATTACCCGTAAATTGTTTGACGAAGTCGGTAAAGGTAGACCATTCACTATAAGGGCATCACGTTATTCGTTTACCAAAATTTACAACAAATACAACGAAATTATCCCTGCAGACGCTACGAATATCAGTTCGTTCTTTTCGCTGATGTTCGGAGTGAACGTACCCTTCAACAAGTCATGCGAGATTGCAGACGAAATGGCGAGCAACAGACCTGCCGCGGTGGACAGTGCTGCAGCCAAACCACCGGCTGCAACCAGTGCGATGAC
>JALQZD010000073.1 GCA_023258495.1 Polaribacter sp. | reverse complement strand
TTCGTGACAAAGAAACCATCGATATCGAATTACAACTTAAAGACCTTGAAACGGTTCAAAAACGTCTTGAGAGAGTGAAACGAACGGCGAAGACAGGTCAGAAGGAGGCTCAGGTAGAGCTGGATGTGCTGCTAAAAGTTGAGGAGACCTTGTTAGAAGGTAAATCGGTTCGTGGTATTGAGTTTGATGAAAAGGCAGAAGAATTTATAAAACCTTTACAACTAATCACTCAAAAGCCAGTGCTATACGTTTGTAACGTAGATGAATCGTCTGCCGTTTCTGGTAACGCATATGTTGATCAAGTGAAAGAAGCGGTTAAAAATGAAAATGCCGAAGTTTTAGTTTTAGCGGTTGCTACTGAGGCAGATATTGCAGAATTGGAAGACTATGAAGAGCGCCAATTATTCCTTGACGATTTAGGCCTAGATGAAGCCGGAGTGTCACGTTTGATTCGTTCTGCGTATCAATTATTGAATCTACAAACCTATTTTACTGCTGGAGAAAAAGAAGTACGTGCTTGGACCATTCCAATAGGTTCGACAGCGCCACAAGCAGCTGGAGTGATTCACACGGATTTTGAAAAAGGATTTATCCGTGCAGAGACGATCTCATACAATGACTATGTTGCTTACGGAAGTGAAGCGAAAGTAAAGGAAGCTGGTAAGATGAGGGTAGAAGGGAAGGAATATGTTGTTGCTGATGGTGATGTCATGCACTTCAGATTCAATGTATAAATAAAGTCTTACTAGTTTAAGGCGTCTTTAACAGGTTCTAATGTACCGTCAATATTCTTTGGCGGATCTATTCCTAAAATTTCACATAGTAAAGGATACACATGGATATTCTTGAATGATGGAATTGTATGCCCTTTTTTCAATTTTGGTCCTTTTGCATAAAAGATTCCATGCATATCTTTCATTTGGTGCGGGAATCCGTGTTCACCAGTAATATTCCGATCGTATTTGATTCGACCCTCAATTCTGTTTTTGCTGGAAAAGTACAGTCCATCGTCTGCGATAAGCTGTATGGAACCCCAGTTTTCATGAGAAGGTATGTAATCAAAGTGCGGACTATTTTCTGTTTTATAGACTTTAAATCGATTTTCTTGGGACTTCAAAAGATTGAAAATAGAGTCTGTTTTTGAAGGATCTTTCGGATGAATGTTGATAATCGATCCGTTGTTCATTCCGATGAACAACTCATCATTTCGAATATCATCATAGGCAATTAAATCTTGAGTTTTTACTTCATGCATCCCGTGATCGGAAACAATAACAATATGTATTGGCAGCTCTGATGCATCTAGAGCGTCGAATAATACACCTAGATCACTATCGATTTTCTGAAGGGCTTTATTGATTTCAACTTCATTATTCGGGCCATATCGGTGTCCTGCATCATCCATATCCGAAAAATACAAGGTGATTAGATGTGGCCTTTGTTTCTCGGGCATATCAAGCCACTGCAAGGTCTGATTAATGCGTTTGCCGTTGGTGATTTTTCCGTCGTAATCATAATAATACGTCGGACGAATTCCTTTTACATCCGCTTCCGATCCCACGAAGAAAAAGCTTGCCGATACCATACCGTTCGCATTGGCTTGCGCCCAAATAGGGGTTCCTCCGTAATAACTGCCATCCTGAACTTTCTTGCGCTGACCAATGCTGTATACGCTTTTATTTTTTACACTGTAATGCGTATTTCCCACCAATCCATGTGAATCGGGATACATTCCTGTGGCGATGGTGTAATGGTTTGGAAAAGTTTTGGTTGGATATGAAGGAATCAAAGATTCCGCTTTTACACCGCTCTCCACAAATTTTGAAAGGTTCGGTGGATTGAATTTCTCCACATAATCCCAACGAAAACCATCTAAAGATATCAAAATCACATAGGGTCTTTCTAAGGCATCCGCATTATTCTCTGTTACTGTGGTTGTGATGGATTCCACCTTCGAAGTACAGCTCCACAGTATTCCAAAGATGAGTGATAGTATAATTCTGATTCTCATGATAATTTCTTTCAAGAATAAAAATAGCATTATTCTTGATATATTAAAAGGACCAAAATAGGTCGCTAGGTAAGAGTCACCTAAATTTAAACCAAATCCAATACCATTGGTTATGTAATTACAAGTCTATGACGTGAATATTGTTGCGGTTTAGTTTGATCTTTCCCTCTTTTTCTAAACCTTTAAGAAGCCTGGAAATAACAACTCTTGAAGTATGTAAATCCTCAGCGATTTCCTTGTGAGTCGTATAGATTTCATCATTACCAATAACCATAGCTTTGTCTCTTAAATACTTTAATAAACGCATGTCCATATTTAAGAAAGCGATTGTATCTAAAGCTTCAATAAATTCATGCATTCGGCCATGATAACTTTGAAGAATATATTCTTGCCATGTTCCATATTTGGTCAACCATTCCTTCATTTTCTGTTTCGGAATCATTAACATACTAACATCAGTTTCGGCAACGGCGCGAATCTTACTTTTGCTTTGACCCATGCAACATGACAGGGTCATGGCACAAGTGTCTCCGCGTTCAATGAAATATAAGATCATTTCGTTTCCATCTTCATCCTGTCTCAAGATTTTTATGGCGCCATCTAGAACGAGTGGAATAGAAACAATGTAATGATCAATATCTATAATAATATCATTTTCTTTAAACTCTTTGTAAACTGCCAAGGATTCTATTTCTTGAAGTAATT
>JALQZD010000029.1 GCA_023258495.1 Polaribacter sp. | reverse complement strand
AGTACGTCCCTGAGGAGAACCATCGAGCGTTAGTTTTACACCACCTATTCGGTAGTGATTCTGATAGTCTTTGCTGTACCAATCCGTTCGCATTAATGAATCGGCTACCGAGTAATCTACATAGCTAACCACATCGATTTTAAGCAGATTGGCCTTCGATCCAATTTCTAAGACCTGGTGCGTACCTGGCATAGCCCGACCTTCTTGTGCTGTGGTGTAGCCGTAAGACATGGCCATTTCCTGACCAGACATAATAAAGGTGTTTAGTGCTTCTTGGCTTTGAGGTGCTACAGCAATCGGCATAAGCGGTATGGCAGCGAGCTCTTCTAATACGCCATTGGGTTCTTGCGAACCTTCGACTCTTCGGATGATACCACCCTCGGGGTTGGGGGTCTTGGCCGTAATGTTAAAAACCTCCAAGCCTTTCGAATTCAATACTGCAAAATGACCCGAAATATGAATGACCATGACAGGAATCTCTGTAGATACTTTGTCCAAATCATCTTTGGTGGGGAATCGCTGCTCTTCTAATATGGAATCGTCAAAGCCCATTCCGAAAATCCAACCTGAAAGTTTAACATTTTCGGGTGTCGCCCATTCTTTTAAAATCTGAATCATGGCCTCAATATTATGAGCACCTGCATCTGGTGGTGGTAAGATTTTTGCTCCTACGGATTGTGCTGGGAATCCAGCAAAATGGGCATGGGCATCAATAAAGCCTGGTAATACCGTTTTGCCATTTAAATCGATTCGACTGGCGTTGGCATAGGTCGCTTTAGCTGTTGCCAGCGAACCCGTGAATACAATACTGTCGTTATGGGTAACGATGCTTTCAATATACTCGGGCGTATCTCCTTTCATGGTGACAATATCTCCATTGAAGTATACTTTGATATTGGGATTCGGTTCGTTTGGTGTGCAGCCAAAAATGAGTAGGACAAAAGCCATCATGATTGGCATTTTGAGGTGGGTTATAAGTTGCATTGGGACGTGTTTTTTAAAGTTGGTAGAAGATACATAATTTTTCGATGACTTGTAAGAGAATACGTCAGGTCACCGTAACTTGAAATTATTCTATATAGTTTAGGCGGTGTTCGTGCTTTTCAAATTTGTTATGAATGATGATAATGAGCAAACCAAATAGAACAGCCATGACTACCAAAACCGTGCTGATTAATCCTTCCACTCCAAAGGATAAACGGATTAAAATGGTGGATACAATGAATCCTGAGTTTCGCATTACGATATGAAATTTATCGGTGTAGAAGAAGGATATCAATAGGAGAATCACATCTACCATGATGAGTGTGGTAAAGAACTCATCGAAGAATAAATTATTAACACTTTCAAATGCGGTGACTTGACCAGGCTCAAGATTGAGCTCTATAAACCAATTGCTGAAGGTCACTATGGCCAATCCTAAAAACAGCGGAATTAACAGGATGGCAATAATCTTTTTTCTTTGGATAAACTTCGTTAAGCTTGGTCCAGCTGTGAATTCATCTGCTCTCGTTTGACTGCCTCCTTTCTGAAATTGAAAGATAAGAAAGAACAGAATGAGAGAGGCAAGAATATCGAAGGTGAACTGCAGGTCGTCTTTAATTTCAAACCATTGTGTGGTGAGTTCTAAACTCGCTAGATCTTTAAACAATTTTCGAATGATAATCAGCGTAATGATCTCGTATTGTTTGGTGATATACGTGGTAAATGATTTCGGTACATAATAAATGAGTAGGTACACCTCATAAATCAGAATGAATGAGAAGGGCGTATAAATGGCAGAAATCGGATTTTTAAGAAGAGCTCCCGTCGTCCCATCACCAAGGAGGCCCCAGTCTGAGAGAAAGATGAGGATCAAATGGCAGATGAAACTAAAAATAGCCAAATAAAGAATGCCTTTTTCAACTCTATCTTTGGTAGTATCTGAAAATAATATGTTGTAAATACGATTCAATGTAACCCAATTTCATTCGGGAAGTGGCAGGTTTTTTTGGTGCCCGAATGTTATGTGACCATTAAAAGTACAACAAATTATTAAATTATGATAAATTGATTATCAACTATTTATAATCTTATGGTCGAAATTTTTAAAGTGGTGTCAGTTTATGAGCCGTACTTTGGGTTATAAAAATCTTCGGTTTTGAGATTCTTGATAAAAGTAGGGATGCTAAAGAAAAAGGTACTGCCTTTTCCTTTTTCAGACTCTACCCAAATATGACCACTGTGTAAATCGACAATTTTTTTACAATGGGCCAATCCAATACCTGCTCCTTGGTATTCACTGGTTTTTTGAAGACGTTGAAAAATTTTGAATACTTTTTCACGATTGTGATCTGCAATACCAATACCGTTATCCTGAACCGAGAAAATCCAATTTAATCCTTCTATACTGGCCTTAATTCTGATCTTTGGATCTCGGTCTTTGCTGTGAAATTTGAGGGCATTCGAAATCAGATTGATAAACAGCATGCGCAGTGGTAGTTCATACCCATTTATTACAGGTAAATTTTCATATACAATCGACGCTTTTTGGTTGGCGATTTGTTTCGAAAAATCATGTAATATTTCTTCAACGAGTTTGGTACAGTTTACTTCCTGAATTTCAATGTTCTGAAATTGAATATTGTAATCCAGAATTCCTTTGATTTGCTGGCTCATGCGAGCTGAGGTGTCTTGGATGTATCCAATGGTCTTTTTTACTTCTTCATCCAGATTTCCTTCCATGGTCTCAACCAATTCTGTAGTGAGGCTAATAAGGTTAATGAGCGGCTCTTGCAGGTCGTGACTGGCAATGTAGGTGAGTTCTTCAAGTTCTTTATTTTTGAATTCTAAACTTCTTACGTATTCCGACTTTACCCTTAATTCTTGTTCCTTACGCTCGGTAATTTCGTTCTGTAAGGACAGGTATTCGTAGATATTGCCATCGACATCAGCAAAGGGAATTATGAGTGATTCTACCCAGAAATAATCGCCTGCTTTGGTCTTGTTTTTGATATGACCATACCATACTTCACCTCCGAGAATGGTGGTCCAAAGGTTTTGATAAAATATAGGTTTGTGATGTCCAGACCTCACCAAGGCATAGGTATTACCAACAAGTTCCTGCCTAGAAAATTGGCTGAGTTCACAAAATTGTTCATTGACATAAGTAATGACCCCTTGCCGATCTGTTTTAGAAATTGCGGCCACCCGATCAAGACCAATTTTATATTGAGTCAATTCGGTATTGAGTTGTTCTAAATTCTCTTGAAGCTTCTTACTGTTAATGTCTACTTTGTCAATTTTTATTCCATGATAAAGCACATACATGGTGATGAGCGGAATACTGACTACTGTAAAACCAGTAATAGCCAAATTGAGATCGATCAATTCACGTTGAAGTCCAGTAATGACAGTCAAACCTAAAATAAGTGGTACAATAACCAGAACAGGAAGGATTCTTCTGACGTATCGACTCCCTGAATATTTCCCAAATAGTATTTTTCGAATAACGGCCTTTTCATCATTTAATACTACAAAAATCGTAATCAACCAAAATAGAATCGAGCTTTCTAATGGTATTCCATTGATAAAAGGAAAAGCACTTTTTTCATGTAACGGTATAAGAAGAATAAATGTTAGTATGGCAACATTTGCTGTTAAAAATAAGGTTCGAAGTATAATCATCCCTGTCAATTTAACCCTAAAGTTGGGTCTTGGCATCATGAGTAGACCAATGCCTAATAGCAAGGTACAGCAGGCCATAGGAAATGACATTCCCGAGTTGGATAGCGTTATGGCATTCGTATGATCAAATAAGACAAGCAGGTTTAAAACATTTCGATCAAATAGGGAATTGTATCCACTACTAATACTTATTACGATAATTATCAGGGCGATAAAGACAGCCGTTCCCCTCCAGAATTTCTCAGTGCTTTTGTAGAGCATCATAAAAATTCCCGATAACGAAAATATCAGGGCCGTATTGAATTTCATAGGGCCATCGAAGTGAGACAAAACCAAAGAACCTTCCACATTCAAAATCCACCCCATCATAATCATCAATCCGCGTAAGAATATAAGAATTGCAATGACAAGACTTAAGGGTTTCACCCATTTTGGGACCTTTACGCTTTTCTTTTTTCGGTTACTTGCTGGTTTCAATTGGTTTTGTTATCTGTTAAAAGTACATTTTTTTTTAGGTTCTACAAACAGAGAATTCGTAAACGTTTGGATCGGTGTAGCACTGTCATCACAACTAAAAAACGAACGAACCACGAAAGAACGAAACAGCTAAGGTTCTCAATTGGTCTTTAAAAATAAGCAGTGGTATATGTGAGGGAAGCGCAATTTCTTTGGTTCAGCTCGAATGACATACCGATTCGCAGAAACCTGACTTGGTTTCTAAAAAGTTGTTCATGTCCTTCAATTTGTGATGGGTAGGTACATTGAACAACTCATATCTAAACTCATAAACCTTTATTCGAATATGATAAAACCTTATTTTTGTTGTTTTGTTTTTGAAAAATGACCTTGAGAGACATACAGATTACGATTATTGGTGGTGGAGTCAGCGGATTGATCGCGGCGAAGACTTTAGAAGAGTTTGGTTTTTCACCAACGATTCTCGAAGGATCTGATCGAGTAGGAGGTCGTGTGAAAACGGATGTTGTTGATGGGTATCAACTTGATCATGGGTTTCAGGTATTGTTGTCGAACTATCCGGCCGCTGTAAGATACTTAGACTATGATCGTTTAGAGTTACAGGAATTTAGAAGTGGAGCTGCAGTATATAAAAAAGGGAATCTGTCATACATTGGTGACCCAATGCGAGATAGTTCTGTTTTGCTCACTACCTTGTTTTCAAGGTTAGGTACCTTAAAAGACAAGTGGCGTATCTTTAGTCTTCAAAACGACTTGAAGAAAAAATCAATACCAAAGATTTTCAATACCAAAGAGCAAACAACCATGCAGTATTTGAAAGACTATGGGTTTTCTCCGAAGATTGTGAAGAACTTTTTTAAACCCTTTTTCACCGGAATCTTTCTCGAGGAAGAATTAGCGACTTCGAGCCGTATGTTTGAATTTATTTTTAAAATGTTTGCCGAAGGATTCGCGGCCTTACCTAAAAAAGGAATGGAAGCGATTCCGCAACAATTGGCAGCTCAGTTATCCAAAACCAAAATCAAACTGAACAACAGGGTGAAAGCGGTAACAGATACGACCATTACCCTTGACGATGGTTCAGAAATCACTTCAGAATATACCATTATTGCCACAGAAGCGAGCAACCTGATTTCAAATTTAAAGAATCAGTCTGTCGACTGGAAATCCTGTGACACCTTATACTTTACCACGCCGAAACGCAACATAGAAAAGCCTTTTATCGGTTTAATTGCCAATGCCGATGCGTTGATCAATAATATCTTTTATCACTCAAGTGTTGACATGGAACATTGCGGTAAAAATGAATTGTTATCGGTAACTGTGGTGAAAGAACATCAACTATCCGAAGAAGAATTGGTAGCTCAGGTAAAGGATGAGTTACAACGGGAATGCGGCATCAAAAACCTTAGGTTCTTAAAACGTTATCAGATTCCGAAAGCGCTTCCGCAATTGCACAACCTTCAATACGACGCTACACCCTCAGAAACCCAGTTAAACGAACGCATTTTCCTCGCTGGGGATGTACAATTGAATGGTTCGCTCAATGCAGCCATGCTATCGGGAGAGAAAGCAGCTTTAGGATTGGTGCAAGTGCTCGGAAAAACCGGAGTTATTCAGTAACGGCGTATTCCTGTAATTTTTCTAAGGAGGTATATTTCAAACTTTTTTCGTGTGTAGCTTCGAGAATAAGGAGCGGAGCCTTTCCTGCGCGTTCAGCTTCTAGCCATCTCGAAATACACAAACACCATTTGTCGCCAGGTTTTAGTCCTGGAAAATTCCAGTAGGGAATAGGTGTCATCAAATCATTACCTCTGGATGCTGAATAGGCTAGAAATTCTTGGGTAAGGATGGCACATACGGTATGTGTGCCGGTATCCATAGCATCTGTTCTGCAAAAACCATCACGAAAATAGCCCGTCATTGGACGGGTGCAACAGCATTGCAAATCACCACCTAAGACATTTTTCTCCATAGACTAGATGGAGGCAAATTGTTCTTTCCCAACAATAAGTGTATTGATGCCGTCCCAAAATTTTAGTCTTTTTTCTAGGGCCTTTTTGGCTATGAGTAACACCTCACTCCATTTTTGATCATCATCTCCACATAGGGTTGCAATCATCTTCAACGCCAGTGGCCCATGCTCGTCACCATCCAATTCAATATGGCGTTGGAGGTAATATCTTAATTTGGAGTACTTCACGTTTTCTTGATCCGCCTGTTCCAGAATTTCAATAAACATATCTGGAATGATATCTTCTCGACCAAAAGTAAAGGCAGCGGCTACGACGTGTGGTTTGTCTGTCTCTATCAAATCAAAAGTAAACCTTGTGAATTCTGCTGTACATGAATAAATATTACCCTGACGTAAAGCATAGGAAATAGAATGCCCTTCACGAATTCGTTCAATAAAAGCTACCATTTGTTCTGTATCTGCGCCTATTTCTTGCATAGCTTCCAAATACATTTCAAAATGGCTTTTTACCTCACCTTTTTCATTGATGTCCGTTTCCTCATCCAAAACAATTTCATTAATAAAACGGGCTACAGCATTATTTTTGGGAGGTAGCCAAGGTGCTTTGGTGCTTGTGAAGGTATGTTGCAGAAATTTTAGTAATGACATAAAATCCCAAACCGCAAACACATGGTTCTCCATAAATACCTGTACATCTTTGATGTTCGATAAGTTTCTGTATAAAGCGTGATTTCGTAATGCGTTTCGTAAATCTTCCAGCTCTCTTTCAATTTGCATGGTCCTCTCCGTCGATGTAAGATTCATTTTTCAGGGTGTCTTTTAAAAGGGTTATCTGTTTTTCGTGGTTTTTTTGTTTAGCAAAATTACGAAATAATCAAACAAAATAAATGAAGTTTTCTGCAATATTTTATGTAGTTATGATCACAATGATACTTTGAACAGTAAGGAAAATCGCAGCGATGAATTTTTCCTTCAATTGGGTATTGTATCCCTTGGTATCAGGTCAGGTTTTGGTCATTGTAATTACATACAAAGTTTTAACAGATACGTATCAAACGGAGAAAACCTTTGAACATATGGATGCGGATTGTCCAATTCATCGGAAAGATTTGCAGTGATTTTCAAAAAAATGTAAGAATTTTTAAATTCTTTTAAGTTTGAATTTGCAGATTTCAATTTAATCTTTAGATTTGCCTCTCAATCAAGAAATTATGAATACAACGACTTGGTCTCAGTTCTATTTTTACTTTTATTTTTTCAATAAAAGATGAGGCTTTGTATGTACTAATGATATCATAAAGTCTCGATTTTCGAGGCTTTTTTTATTGTATGAAAGAAAGAGTAGCTATACAAGGAGCGCAGGGCTCAAATCATCACATGGTGGTGAATGAATTATTCGGAGTGGAAACACCATTAATTGAGTGTATGTCGTTCAACAATCTGGTCGATGCTATTCTCGATGGGTCTGCCGCCACAGGTGTCATGGCTATCGAAAATACCATCGCAGGATCGATCATTCCGAATTACGCGTTGCTTGATGAGTATGACCTACACATCACTGGAGAATACTACCTCAATATCCATCATCATTTAATGGGATTAAACGGACAATCCATCGACGATATCTGTGAGGTATGGTCGCACCCCATGGCCTTATTGCAGTGCAAGCGTTTCTTTAAAAAGCATCCGCATATCAAATTGGTAGAAGAGGTAGATACCGCCTTGATGGCAAAGAAAATTGCTGAGGGTCAGTTGAAAGGTATTGCGGCCATCGCGCCAAAAATGGCTGCTGATTTATTCGGATTGTCGGTGATTGCGGATGACATTCAGACCATAACCAATAACGCGACTCGATTTGTTATTCTTTCTAAGAACAGACCAGAACTGAATCTGCAGGAAGTAAATAAAGCATCCTTTAAGTTTCAGTTAAATCATAAGCGAGGTAGCCTGGCTACCTTACTCAATGTATTGAGTGATTGTAAAATGAATTTAACCAAAATCCAGTCCTTACCCGTGATTGAGACGCCATGGAAATATTCGTTTTTCGTGGATGTAACCTTTCAGGATTTTGCCGACTATTCCAAGGCAGTATCATTAATTGAAATCATGGCGGAAGACTTTAAGATTTTGGGAGCCTATAAAAACGGAAGATCATGATAGTAGGAGCGAAGCGATTAGATACCGTGCAGGAATACTATTTCTCTAAAAAATTGAGAGAGGTCCGTGAGTTAATGGCAGCAGGCAAACCGATTATCAATATGGGAATCGGAAGCCCTGATTTGAATCCACCACAAAATGTCATCGAAGCCATCCAATCCAGCATGACCGATGTGGGGGCTCACAAATATCAGAGTTACCAGGGATTGCCGGGATTGCGTCAGTCGATTGCACATTTTTACCATCAGAAATATGGGGTAGAGGTCCATCCGAATCATGAGGTATTGCCATTAATGGGTTCCAAAGAAGGTATTATGCATATCTCTATGGCCTTTTTAAATGAAGGAGACGGTGTTTTGGTTCCGAATCCGGGATATCCAACCTATACTTCGGTAACTAAATTAGTGGGTGCAGAACCCATCTTTTACGACCTAACGGCAGCTACACAATGGCAACCCGATTTTGAGGCTTTGGAGCAGTTGGATTTGAGTGCTGTGAAAATCATGTGGGTAAATTATCCGCATATGCCAACGGGAGCAAAAGCCTTGGAAGATACCTTTGAAAAATTGATTGCCTTCGGAATCAAACATCAGATTTTGATCATTAACGACAATCCGTATAGCTTCATTTTAAATGACAATCCGACCAGTATTTTACAGCTGCCAAATGCAAAAGAAACGGCGATGGAGTTGAACTCGTTGAGTAAGACCTTTAACATGGCAGGATGGCGTGTAGGAATGGTCTTAGGAAATGAAACATACATCAATCAGGTATTGAAAGTGAAGTCGAATATGGATAGCGGGATGTTTTACGGAATCCAGAAAGGAGCGATTCAGGCATTAGGGATACAGGAGGATTGGTTCGAAGAGCAGAATGTAATTTATGTGCAGCGCAGAAAGCGGATTGTGGAACTGGCAGAATTGCTGAATTGCACGCCGATTGATGATGCTGTCGGGTTATTTGTTTGGGCCAAGATTCCAGAAGGATCAACCAGTGAGCAGTTTACAGATGACATTCTGTATACCAAAGATATTTTTATTACACCGGGTACCGTTTTCGGGTCGCAAGGTGAGGGTTACATCCGATTTTCATTGTGTGTACCCGAGGAAACAATTGTAGAAGCGATAGAACGATTTTAGATGAGGGTACATGTCATTGGTTTAGGATTAATTGGAGGAAGTTTAAGTTTCGATATCAAAGATGCTTTTGCAGAAGCGAAGGTGTATGGATATGATCTGAACAAAGCGAATGAAGAACGTGCGTTAGCCTTAGGATTTATCGATGATGCGTTTGCGTGGGACGAATTGCATCTGGCAGACATTGTCATTCTTTCGATTCCGGTAGATGCACAACAAAGCGCATTGCCAAAGGTGTTGGATGGAATCAATGATGATGCACTCGTGTTTGATGCCGGATCAACCAAAGCGAAACTTTGTGAAGTAGTAGCTCAGCATCCGAAGCGAAGAAATTTCTTAGCAACACACCCCATCGCAGGTACTGAATTTTCAGGACCTGATGCCGCTGTTAGAGGATTGTTTCAAAATAAGACCAATATCATTTGTGAGGTAGAGAAGACGGCCTTCAAATTGCAGGAAAAAGGGTTGGAAATCTTTAGAAAAATAGGTATGCGTATCCGTTATATGGATCCGAAATCGCATGACAAACACATTGCATATGTATCTCATCTGTCGCATATTAGCTCATTTATGTTGGGTAAAACAGTGATTGATAAAGAGCAGAATGAGCGCGATATTTTTGATATGGCGGGCAGTGGATTTGAATCGACAGTGCGTTTGGCCAAAAGTTCACCGGCCATGTGGACCCCAATTTTTAAGGAGAACAAAGAAAATATTTTGGAAACATTAGAGGAATACATTCAGAATTTAGAACGCTTCAAAGAACTCATGGAAGCCGATAATTTTGATGAAGTATTCCAAACCATGGAAAATACAAATCATATAAAAACAATTTTAAAAGGAATACAATAAAAGGAAAGAATGGAAAACTCGAAGGAATTAAGAAGCTGGTTAGACGAAATGAATTTGGATCATCCGTTAGTAATTGCAGGACCATGCAGTGCCGAAACGGAATCTCAAGTATTAGAAATTGCCCACGAGCTTAAAGATACAGACGTGAATTATTATCGTGCAGGAATCTGGAAACCAAGAACACGTCCTGGAAATTTTGAAGGTGTTGGTGCCTTGGGATTGGGATGGTTGAAAAAGGTAAAAGAAGAGACCGGATTAAAAACCTGTACAGAAGTTGCCAATGCAACCCATGTGAAATTAGCGATAGAAAATGATGTCGATTTACTGTGGATTGGTGCCCGTAGTTCAGTATCACCGTTCATTATGCAAGAATTGGCAGATGCGCTAGAAGGAACCGATAAAATTGTATTGGTCAAGAATCCTGTTAATCCTGATTTAGCCTTATGGTTGGGAGGAATCGAAAGATTATACTCGAAAGGGATTACCAAATTAGGAGCCATTCACCGTGGATTTTCGACCTTTGAAAAAACAAAATACCGTAACATTCCGGAGTGGCAGTTGGCCGTTGAATTTCAGAATCGATTTCCAGACCTGCCATTGATTTGCGATCCATCCCACATTACAGGTAAGCGAGATATGATTTTTGATGTATCGCAAACCGCATTAGACTTAAACTTCGACGGATTAATGATCGAAACGCATACTGATCCAGACAATGCCTGGTCGGATGCTGCGCAGCAAGTTACCCCAGAACGATTAGTTCAGATTATGAAAGACTTACGCATCCGAAAAGTTACTGAGACCGATTCGAGTTACCGATCTGCTCTGGAGAATTGCAGAGCGCAAATCAATGTGATTGATGATCAATTGATCAATTTGTTAGGAAAACGAATGAAAGTAGCCGATGAAATTGGGGTTTTGAAGAAAGACAATAACGTAGCCGTATTGCAATCGAGACGTTGGAATGAAATTCTTGGTAATATGATTTTAGAAGGTCAGGAGAGAGGACTGAGCGAAGAATTCGTATTGCGCATGTTCAAGGCGATTCACCAGGAATCAATTAATCATCAGGAGACGATTATTAACGGATAGGGAAATTAAAAAAAAACCGCCAACTGGCGGTTTTTTTGTTTTTACTCTTCAGAAGTTCCAACCTTTCGTTTGAGAATATATCGCGTAACGAAAATTCCATTGGAATCTCCTTTTCCTGCAAAACTTTCGACTCCGCTGGTCACAAAAGCCAATTCCCATCCTTGCGTAGCGAGGGCATTGATTTTGGAGGAGATGATGGCATCATTGGAAGCAATGTTCTGGAAACGAATACCACCGAGATTAAAAAAGTTTAGCATTTTAGTCTCTTCAAAATCTTTTACTCGAATCTCTGATCGTTTTGATTTATTTCTTTCATCATTTTCTGTTGTTCTTTTAGAAGTAAAATCGTTGAAATCTCGCTGGGCTGTATTGGCGATTAAACGAGATCTTCCTATTCCACCAGGGACAATGGATTCAACACTGGTTAAGATTTGATATTCATAGGTCTGTGCATTCATTTCTTGGGAAATAAGAATGACAAACAGTGCGTACAGTAGTTTTTTCATTTTTAATTACATTTAAGTGGACTACAAATTATTAATTTTTTAATAAATACAATTACATTTTAAAACTGCATCTTTGCATTAATGACTGGAATCGTTTACAAATCTACTGGAAGTTGGTATTGGGTAAAGACCTCCAATAACGCCGTTTATAAATGTAAGATCAAAGGGAAATTCCGCATCAAGGGCATCAAAAGTACCAACCCGATTGCAGTGGGCGATCAAGTTGAAATTCAGCTCGAAACCCTCGGTGATGAAGAAATTGGTGTGATTAAAAAGATTATGGATCGGGAGAATTATATTGTTCGGAAATCGGTCAATCTATCGAAACAAACCCATATCATTGCCGCCAATGTGGATCTGGTTTTTCTCTTAGTAACCATTAACAATCCAACTACGTTTCCAGTGTTTATCGATCGCTTTTTAGTATCTACCAGAGCCTATCGAATCGAGACCGTTTTGTTATTCAATAAAATTGATTCCTATGCGATTGAAGATCGTGCCGAGGTGCTGTATTTGAAAGATATTTACGAAGCGATTGGATATACCTGTTTAGAGATATCGGCCACCAAAAACATCAATATCGATAAGGTAAAAGAATTGATGACGGGCAAAACCAGTATGTTCGTGGGCCACTCAGGTGTTGGAAAATCAACCTTGATCAATACGATTGAACCAGGGCTCGATTTAAAAACGAAAGAAACGTCAGATCAGCATAAACAAGGACAGCACACAACGACTTTTGCAGAGATGTTCGACTTGCATTTTGATGCAAAAATTATAGATACACCAGGAATCAAAGGATTTGGTGTCGTAGATATGGATAAAGAAGAACTAGGTGATTACTTTCCGGAGTTCTTTGCCTTAAAACAAGATTGTAAGTTTAACAATTGCATCCATATCAATGAACCCCAATGTGCCGTAAAAGACGCCTTGGAAAATGAAGAAATTTCCTGGTCGCGTTATAAAAGTTACCTTCAGATTTTAGAAGGAGAGGAAGAAAACTATAGAACAGATATCTGGGAATGAGAATTGTGATTCAACGTGTTTCGGAGGCTAGTGTTACTATCGATCAGCAGGTAGCAGGAGAAATTCAAACGGGTTTATTGGTGTTGTTAGGCATCGAAGATGCTGATGGCCAGGAGGATATTGACTGGTTGGTGAAGAAGCTGGTCAATCTTCGCATTTTTCCAGATGAGAACGGGGTGATGAATACTTCTGTGAAAGATGTAGACGGAGATGTCTTATTGATTAGTCAGTTCACGTTACATGCATCTACGAAAAAGGGCAATCGTCCGAGTTATATCAAAGCGGCCAGACCCGAAATTGCCATCCCCATGTACGAGGCCTTTATCAAATCCTTAGAAACGAGTTTGGGTAAACCGATTCAGACTGGCGAATTTGGCGCTGATATGAAGGTTCGATTGTTAAATGATGGTCCGGTGACCATTGGTATCGATTCAAAAACGAGAGAATAATAAAATTTTGTTAAAGTATTTCCCATGGAAAACAAATAGCTTATCTTTGTACAACTATTAAACAAAACAAACAGACATGAAAAAATTAGTATTGATGTTAGTGACACTTGCCGTTGTGGTTACATCGTGTAAAGGCGAAAAAAAAGAAGCTGTAGAAACGAAAGAGGCGGAAACGGTCGAAGTAAAGGTAGCTGATTTAAACAATGTAGATACAGCAGTGTCTGTGTTAACTTGGAAAGGAACCAAGCCAACAGGAGCTCACGACGGAGTGGTTGGCTTACAAAGTGGTGGTTTAGTTGTTGAGAACGGAATGGTAACTCAGGGAGAGTTCGTCATCGACATGAACACTATCGTAAATAATGACATGGCTGGATCTGACGGAGCTGGAAAACTAGAAGGACACTTAAAGTCTGGAGATTTCTTTGACGTTGAAAAGTTTCCTACGTCAACTTTCGTCATTACTTCTATAACGGAAGCTGAAGGAAAATTAGCTGTAACTGGAAACTTAACAATAAAAGATGTAACGAAGAGTATTACGATTCCTGCGACAGTTTCAACTGAAGGTGGAGTCACTACCTTTACATCAGACAAGTTCATGGTAAACAGAGCTGACTTCAACGTAAAGTATGGATCAAAGTCATTTTTTGATAATTTAAAAGACAAGTTCATTGATGATTTAATGGAAATGTCTTTTGTGGTGAAAACAAAAGCTTAATTATGAAAACGCCAGAGAGACCCAAGTGTGGATGTGGAAACACCTCAGATAAAGATGGTTATTGTGATGGTTCTCACGCAAAGAAATGATTTGATGTTCTAATCAAAAACAAAACCCGAGACGTTCAGTTTCGGGTTTTTTTATACCTCAATATGAGTTGAGTTTTTCACTTCTTCGATAGCAAAACTGCTATGTGTGCTACCGATGTTTGGAATAGCTGTCAGTTTGGTGACCATAAATTCCCGATAGGCTTCCATGTCTTTTAAATAAACCTTTATGATGTAGTCGTAATCTCCACTTACGTGAAAGCATTCGCTCACTTCTTCCAATTTTAGAATTTCTTTTTCAAAACTTTGGATGTATTGCTTGCTATGTTGGGTGAGTTTCACGTGGCAAAAGACTAAAAATGATTTCTCGACTTTCTTTTTGTCGATGAGTGCGACGTAATTCGTTATTATTTTCTGATGCTCTAATTTTTTGATGCGCTCATAAACTGCAGTAACGGATAGATTGAGTTCCAACGAAAGCTGCTTTGTACTTTGTTTGGAGTTTTTCTGTAACAGATTAAGCAGTTTGCTGTCTGTGGCGTCTAACATGGGAATTAAAAATTTTCTAGTATTGGAATGTTTCGAGGAAAAAAACTGAATTTAAATCTATATTAAATCAAAAATATAGAAAAAAATACTAATATTAATATATATAATTGATAATAATATGGTAAAAAAGTAATTTTAATGAATAAAAATCTATACTTATGTCATTTCAGCCAGCAGACAACATTCAGGACTTACAGTATTTCGGAGAATTCGGAGGTGTGAATCCGTCCATTTCAGATTCATCTACCTACACGTTTTTATCGGCAAAAACCATGTTCGATACCTTTGAGGGTAACGCAGATGGATGCTATTTATATTCCAGACACTCTACTCCGTCCAATTTATATTTGGGTGAGGCTTTAGCGGCAATGGAGGGAACCCAGACGGCTAATGTGACCGCTTCCGGAATGGGAGCTATTACTCCGGTATTGATGCAGTTGTGTGGGGCGGGAGATCATATTGTTTCGAGTAGAACTATTTATGGTGGTACCTATGCCTTTTTGAAAAACTTCACCCCGAAGTTCCATATTGAAACGAGTTTTGTAGACATTACGAATCTTGAAAAGGTGGAAGCAGCGATTACCTCTTCCACAAAAGTAATTTACTGCGAGTCGGTGAGTAATCCGCTGTTGGAAGTGGCAGATATTAAAGGTCTTGCTGATTTGGCAAAGAAATACAACCTAAAGTTGGTTGTAGACAATACTTTTTCGCCCTTATCGATCGCTCCGGCCAAATTAGGAGCCGATATTGTGATTCATAGTTTAACCAAATTTATCAACGGGTCATCGGATACTGTGGGTGGGGTTGTTTGTGGTACTCAGGAGATGATTGATAACCTGAGGAATGTCAATGACGGCGCTTGTATGTTATTGGGTTCTACGATGGATAGTTTACGTGCTGCATCAGTATTGAAAAACTTGAGAACACTTCACATCCGAATGAAACAACATTCGCATAATGCACTATATCTGGCACAGCAGTTTGAGAAAGATGGCTTGAAAACAGTGTATCCAGGATTGCCGTCGCATCCTTCACACGAATTATTTACGCAAATGATGCATCCTGAATTTGGCTATGGAGGGATGTTGACCTTAGATGTTGGTTCTTTAGATAAAGCCAACGAATTGATGGAACTCATGCAGCATAAAAACTTAGGATACTTGGCGGTTAGTTTAGGATTCTATAAAACCCTGTTCTCTGCTCCTGGTAGTTCTACTTCATCTGAGATTCCGGAAGATGAACAAGCAGAAATGGGATTAACCGACGGATTGATTCGATTTTCTATCGGATTAGACAATGACATTGAACGCACCTATGAAATGATGAAAGCTTGTATGATCGAAGTAGGTGTATTGCGTCCGGCAGGGAAGATGGAAACAGTTAGCGTTTAAATCCCCTTAATTCGTTCTAGGAAAACTTTAAAGTCATTGCTGTTTGGAGTGGCTCCGCGAAACGGAAGTATGTCCCATGCTCCATTGTTATCATAAATGGTGAAGTTGAATACTGATGAATTCGGATCCTTCGGATTCAACATCGGATAGCGTAAATCGGTATAGATAAATTCCTCTTTGTTTTTGCCCTTTTTAAGATTGTAATAGCCATTACTAAACCAGGGTAATAAACTCAGATTTGGATCACTCATATCTAATATTCCGTGTGATTTCGGAAGAGAAAATATTTGTGTGGTATAGTCTTTAGAATCCAATAAGGAGTAATAGGATAAGTAGTATTCATCATCCGATTCCGCCACACCATACCATAAAATATTATTCAAAATCGTTGGTTGTGAAGAGAATCGATTGAAAGTAATTCCTTCTTTTTCAAATGACTTTTTAAAAACGGAATCCATGTAGATTTTGTTCATTACTGTGAACCCCAAATATACCGAACTGACCACAATTCCAGCTTTTAACCACCAAGTTCGTCTGCTTCGTTTTCGATTGAAAAACATCAGAATAATCATACATAGCAAAAAGGGAATGGTATAGGCAGGGTCTGCCACAGCGATGGTATTGAAGGCCACCCGATAATCTGAAAAAGGAGTAAATAGTTGCGTTCCGTAAGGTGTAAAGCTATCCAAGATCGGATGCGTGAAAATAGACCAGAAGAATAGTTGTACCCAGTCATTTTGGGTGGTAGTTCCTATTCGCTTTCTGGAATTATAAAGATTGAAAGTAATCCATCCAAAGACAAAACAACCGAGTATTGCAAATAGAAAGGAGTGCATAAAACCTCTGTGAAAGGCCATAATTTGAATTTCGTTGGAGTAAAAAAGTCTTCCAATAAAGACATCCAAATCTGGTATGGTACCTCCGATAGCACCAAAAAGTAAGGCCTTATTTCCTATCTTTTTTCCCAATACGGCTTCACCACATGCGGCTCCTAAAACAATCTGGGTTAACGAATCCATGGCGCAAAAATAAGGGAATGTCTTTGATTTGCATAGCGTTTGGATAAATCGTAACATTACACAACAAAAACCGAATCATGTCTGAAGGAAAGAACCTGTCTAACGTCGAAATCGAAGACCAAAAAATCATTGAAAATACGGAATTGAATATCTGGGAAGCCTTGCTTCCGGTAATCATACTTGTAGTGATGTTAGCATACAACGTGTATGTATTTGGCGATGATGCCTTAAGCGGTTCAAACCAGTTTATTTTATTGTTAGGGGGAGCCGTTGCAGCTTTGGTAGGATTTCGAAATAAGGTTTCTTATAAAAGTATGATGGTCGAAGTTGCAGAGAATGTAAAGTCTACTTCTGGTGCTATTTTAATTTTACTAATGGTGGGGGCACTCGCGGGAACCTGGCTCATAAGTGGAATCATTCCGGCCATGATTTATTATGGCTTACAAGTCTTGAATCCAACTATATTTTTAGCAGCTACGCTGATTATTTGTGCGGTGATTTCGATTGCTACCGGTAGTTCATGGACTACCGCAGCGACCGTCGGAATTGCACTTATAGGTATTGGTGAAGCTCTCGGAATTTCGCTCGGAATGACGGCAGGAGCAGTACTTTCTGGTGCTTATTTCGGAGACAAAATGTCACCCATGTCCGATACAACCAATTTAGCTCCGGCAATGGCGGGTACCGATTTATTCACCCACATCAAATATATGGCCTATACAACCGTACCAACGATTGTGGTCACCTTATTGGTGTTTGTCATTCTCGGTTTTTTCCAAAATGCAACGGGTCAAGCGGATGTTGATACCTTACTAACAGATATCGATGCAGCATTCAATATTTCACCTTGGTTGTTTTTAGTTCCTATTATTGTAATCGCTCTAATCATCAAAAAAACACCGCCCTTAGTAGCCTTACTGGCAGGGACGATTTTAGGCGGTATTTTCGCTTTGATCTTCCAACCAGAAGTTGTGGCTCAGGTGGCAGAGGTAAAACAATTGGATTTCAATTCGGCCTATAAAGGGGTATTAAAATCCATTACTGTAGAAACATCTGTAGCGACAGAAAATGAAGCCTTGGCTGATTTATTTACGGCAGGTGGCATGGCAAAAATGTTAGGGACCATCTGGTTAATCTTGTGTGCTATGGTATTCGGTGGTGTGATGGATGCGATTGGAGCATTAGCACGAATCAGTTCTTTTATGCTGAATTTATTTGATTCGATTTTCGGGTTATTTGCCAGTACCGTATTTACCTGTATCGGATTAAACTTTACCGCTTCCGATCAATATTTAGCCATTGTTGTACCAGGCAAAATGTATTCGAAAGCCTATAAAGACAAAGGGCTTGCACCAGAGAATTTGAGTCGAACTTTAGAAGATTCTGGTACAGTAACCTCTGTTTTGATTCCGTGGAATACCTGTGGTGCCTATCACTCAGGTGTTTTAGGAGTACCCGTTTTTGATTATGCTTTCTATGCGATTTTCAATTGGCTATCACCGTTTATGACGTTGTTGTTTGCTGCTTTCCAGATTAAGATTAAGAAGTTAGCTTCGAATTAATTTGTTTTTAATTTATCGATAAACAGGGCAGCGAGGGACATCAGTAAGAAGACCCACGGTGCACCATGTAAGACCACATCAAAATAATCCATGGGTTGCATCGCATCGGCACCAGAAAATGCATTTCCCCCTAGAATCCATCTGATCTTTCCGACAATATGCGGCGGATTAAATGGGGCGAGGCCTAGCGTTAAACTTGCTATTAAAAATAGTTTCCAGTTTTTTTTAAATACTTCCATTGTATGTTAGATAAACCAGTTCCATACCACGCCAAATCGGAAGGTAAAATCTCGGAACGGATAATTGGGTGCTGAGAAATAATTACGATCACCAACACTCGAAAGAATGTTGTCTGCAATAAAGAAAATTCGTGTTCTTCTTATCTGTGCATTAAAGAAGAAGTTTACCGTTGGAAAGCCAATTTCTTCTGTATTCTGAAGTGTAAATTCTGCCAACAACGGATTGTAAGCATTCATACGAAACTTAGAAAAGTACTTCAATTGCAATCCGATCTGTGCCAATAAAGGTTTATTTCTGAACCAGTAATCGGTGTAATACAAGGTGTTTCTAGTGATGAATTCTGGGACCCTAAAGACATCACTTCCACCAGTGACATTTTGATAAAGTAGGGTGTTGTCAAGTGCAAATTTTCCGTAACGGAATTCCCGATTCGCCTGCACTTTTACATAGGTAATTTGACTTCCATATTGTTGCGGAAGATGATTTTCATCAAAATAGGTGTAGTTGTCAATGTTGGTAAAATTCACGGAGGCATTTAACCATTTAGAATTAATGGCAAATCCTAAATCGCGGGTATTTACGCGACTGAAGTTGTTGCTCCAGTTGTAATCATCGTAGCGACTCTGATGCAACAGCATATTGAAATTGGGTGATTTTGAGCTGAGTAATACACTTCCTTTCAGCGTAAACAAACTGTCCTTGTCAAAAACAGCTTCTCCTTTTACG
>JALQZD010000157.1 GCA_023258495.1 Polaribacter sp. | reverse complement strand
GAGGTGCTGATTGTTTCCTCTAATAAGGGGTCTGCTCGCATCGCTGATCGGCTTGGCGCAGAGATGCAAAAAGAATATTGAAAAGGGAATCGCTCGTTTAGGAAATTTCCAATTAACAAATGGCGGATTGAGTTATTGGATGGGTGAAGATTATGCCAGTGATTGGGGTACAAGTTACGCCGGTCATTTTATGTTAGAAGCCGAGCGGAAAGGCTTTGTATTACCAATTACTTTTAAAACGAATTTTGTACGCTACCAAAAGGATAAAGCGCGCAACTGGCGTCAGAATTATGGAGGATATACTTCAGATTTAGAGCAGGCCTATCGTTTGTATACATTAGCCTTAGCAAGCAGCCCAGATTTATCGTCAATGAATCGATTACGAGAGTATAAAAATCTGTCGAATTCAGCAAAATGGAGACTGGCAGCTGCCTATGCACTAGTAGGGCAAAAAGAGGTGAGTGAGGAGTTATTGGCAAGTGCTAGTTTGAACTTTTCAAATACAAACTGGAGATATTCATACGGATCTGAAACCAGGAATAAAGCGATGGCATTAGAGACGATGTTATTGACCGATTTCGATGGAGTTCGTTCCATTTCAGAAGACATCGCAAAAGCATTATCTAGCAAGCGATGGATGAGTACGCAGACCACAGCATATGCGCTGCTTTCCATCGGAAAAATGGTGCAGAAAAATGGAGGCAAAGCCATGGATATTACCTATTCGATTCATGGGAAAAAGGAAAGCATTACAACAGAGAGTTCTTTGGTGCAAAGAGAGATTGAGGGATTGAGAGCTTCTAATGCGATTACGGTTTCCAACAACGCAGGAAATGTGGTTTATGCTCGAATTGTAAATTCAGGTAAACTTCCTGTAGGTAGAGAAATTGCAGAACAACGTGGTTTGAGTGTTCAAGTGAGCTATAAGGATTTGAAAGGAAAACCGATCAATGTGAGTATGTTAAAACAAGGCGATGATTTTATGGCAGAAATACGTGTTTCTAATCCGAAAAATTCTCGTTTAAATGATATTGCTTTAACTCAGATTTTCCCTTCCGGATGGGAGATTGTCAATACTAGATTTACAGATTACGGATCAACCGTAGAGAGTAATTCAAGATATACGGATATCAAAGATGATCGCGTGAATTTCTATTTCGATTTGTATAGAAGTTCCAAGCCTAAAACGAAGGTCTTCAAAGTGATGTTAAATGCGGCTTACCTCGGCAACTATTATTTGCCTGGAGTGCAGGCCGAAGCCATGTATGACAATGATTACTTCGTGAGAACCAAAGGAAAATGGGTAGAAGTAGTAAGATAATTACGGCTTTCAATTTCTATGATTTCAAAAATTTTAGACTACATAAAAAGTCATAAAAAAAGGACAATCATAATGTCAATAATGGTTGTCCTGTATATTTTTTGTTTGCCTAAAGAGCTATTTACAAAACCTACCTCAACTGTAATAGTAAGTAAAGAGGGTGAATTGCTCGGTGCTTTAATTGCCAAAGATGGTCAATGGCGATTTCCACAAAATGATGAGGTCCCAGAGAAGTTTGAAAAATGCGTTACCAATTTTGAGGATGAGTACTTTTATTGGCATCCGGGGTTTAACCCAATTTCAATAGGAAAAGCACTTTGGCAAAATTATAAGGCAAAAGAAGTCGTTCGAGGAGGTAGCACCATTACTCAGCAAGTGATCCGTTTGTCAAGGGATGGAACGCCGAGAACCTATTTTGAAAAAATAAAGGAATTAGTGCTGGCAAGCCGGCTTGAATTTCGAGCTTCGAAAAACGAAATCTTAAGTTACTGGGCTAGTAACGCACCTTTCGGCGGAAATGTAGTTGGATTAGAAGCAGCTTCCTGGCGATATTACAATAGAGAACCGAGTCAATTATCATGGGCCGAGTCGGCAACATTAGCCGTTCTGCCAAATGCTCCGAGATTAATTTATCCGGGTAAGAATCAACAGAAATTATTAGCAAAGCGAAATAGATTGCTTAAAAAGCTTTTAGGTAAAGAAATTATCGATTCGTTGACCTTCCGATTATCAATCTTAGAAGAGTTACCTCAAAAAGCCTTTCCTATACCTCAAATCGCTCCACATTTATTGCAAAAAGTACACAAAGAAAACTCCGGAAAATACAGTGTTACGTCGTTACAAAAAAGTTTGCAAATATCGTCTAATGAGATAGTTAAAAATTATTATTTAGCTTTAAAAGAGAATCAAATTCACAATATTGGAGTCCTGATTTTAGACGTGAAAACAAAAAAGGTTTTAAGTTATGTAGGAAACACACCAACAAGCATTGAGCATCAAAAAGATGTCGATGTAATTGATAAACCTAGAAGCACCGGGAGTATTTTGAAACCCTTCCTGTATGCTTCTTTGTTAGATAGTGGAGATTTGTTGCCAGAAGCCATGGTGGCCGATGTTCCTACCAATTATGGAAGTTATCAGCCAGAGAATTTCAATAAAAAATATGCTGGGGCAATCTCGGCAAAAATGGCTTTGGCACAATCTTTAAATGTTCCAACGGTGCGTATGCTGCAACGATTCGGATTGGATAAATTTCATGATTACCTGATGAGATTACAACTTAAGGATATCAAGGAAAATCCGAATTATTACGGATTAACATTGGCCTTGGGTGGTGCTGAAAGTAACTTATGGGATTTATGCAAGAGCTATGCGAATATGGCGGCAACCGTGAATCATTTTTCTGAGAATTCAAGTACCTATTTTTCAAATGAATTTCAATCGCCTTCCTTTTATTCGAATATGGAAGTTGATTTGGGTGAAACCTCTTTTGAAAAAAATGTATTCGATGCGGCGTCCGTTTACTTGACTTTCGAAAGCATGAAGGAGGTGATAAGACCTGATTCCGAAGGCAATTGGGAATTTTTTGAAGCCTCAAAACAAATAGCTTGGAAAACGGGAACCAGTTTTGGATTTCGGGACGCGTGGGCCGTTGGAGTAACGAAAGACTATGTTGTTGGGGTTTGGGTGGGTAATGCTGATGGAGAAGGACGACCAGGTTTGGTTGGTGTTCAGGCGGCAGCACCTATACTATTTGATGTATTCGATAAACTGCCTAGTTCAGAATGGTTTGACACTCCTTATGATGAAATGGTAGAAATAGATGTCTGTACTAAAAGCGGATATCGAGCTTCCATGGTTTGTGATGATAAAAAGAAATCCTACGTTCAAAAAGCGGGCTTAAAATCCCAGCCTTGTCCATTTCATAAATTGATTAATGTTGATGTATCAGAGAATTATCAGGTAAATTCTTCCTGTGAATCGGTGAGTAACATAAAGCAGAAGTCATGGTTTGTTTTACCTCCATTAATGGAATTTTATTACAAGCAACAAAATCCATTTTATAAACCACTTCCTAGTTTTAAAGAAGGATGTATTGGAGCAGTATTAGACGAGATGAAATTTATTTATCCTACTCAGGCGAGTACGATTTTTCTCCCTACAGATTTTGACGGTAAAAAGAATGAGCTCGTTCTCAAAGTTGCTCATTCTAATAAACAGGCAAATTTATTTTGGTATTGTAATAATGAATTCAAAGGCAAAACCACCGAAAGGCATGAGTTAGCCGTTCAACTGGAGCCTGGAGATTATCTAATTACGGTTACTGATGATTTCGGAAATGAGATTCGAAGAAGAATCGAAATTCAAGGGAAATAATCTTACGTTTTTATTAACATCAATCTATGCTAATTTTATTCATTTTTGCATACCCTGAATATTAAAGGTATTTTAGCCTTTGATGAAAATCGTTAGCTATCAACCATGAAAATTTACCCAATAGAGACCGGAAATTTTAAGTTAGATGGAGGTGCTATGTTCGGTGTAGTTCCGAAGTCTTTGTGGCAAAAAACGAATCCTGCAGACGCCAATAATATGATTGAGATGAGTATGCGTTGCATGCTGATCGAAGATGGAAGGCGATTGACATTAGTTGATACTGGACTCGGAAGCAAACAATCGGAGAAATTTTTCAGTTACTACTATTTGTTTGGAGACTTTTCTTTAGAATCTTCATTGGCCAAATACGGTTTTCATAAAGATGATATTACCGATGTCTTTTTGACTCATCTACATTTTGATCATTGTGGTGGTGCTATTGAACGTCAGAATGATTTGTTGGTGCCTGCATTTAAAAACGCGAAATTTTGGTCAAACGCAAATCATTGGGATTGGGCAGTGAATCCGAATCCAAGAGAAAAGGCTTCATTTTTGAAAGAAAATATTCTCCCAATGAAAGAGAGTGGTCAGCTGAATTTTATTGCTGATCAGCCAGTAGAAGATGTTGGTTTTGATGTGGTTTTTGTGGAT
>JALQZD010000042.1 GCA_023258495.1 Polaribacter sp. | reverse complement strand
CACATGGCAGTGAAAAAGATTCCAGAAGTGAAGATGTCAATGTAGTTCACCGTTTCGATGGTGTATTCGAAGAATCGGTAAACTCCGTAGGTTACCATCATCGTGAGCATGACTAAAACCACACCAATCAGTTTTTCTTTTGCATTGGTGCGTGAAATCGGAACGACATAGGTATCATTTTTCTTGCGAGACCAGTTCCACCATCCGTAGATACTCATCATCGAATAATAGAAATTCATCATCATATCACCAAAATAGCTGGCTTTATACAGCAGATATACGGTAATGGATGTTGCAATCAAGCCGGTCGGATACACCAGGATATTTTCTTTCTTCGCATACCAAACTGATGCGATTCCGAAAATAAATGCAATCGCCTCTAAAACAATATACAACGTAGAGGTTTCGCGGTAGGCGTCAATAAAAAAGTCGATGAGGTCTGTCATAAATTACTAGTGCAAGTATCACTATTGATAGGCAAATACGCAAGTATAATCCTCAAATTCTAAGAAATGGATATCGTAGCGGTCTATCTCACCTTCAAATCGTATTTCTCCGAAAGTCTGATTTTCATGAAAAGAGAAATCATCAATATAAATATGATGCAGGAATAATAACTTCTTCTTACCATAGATTTTATACAAGCTTTCTTTTCCACCCCATACAATAGTCAATTTACGCACCAGGGCTTCGGTATTGGCAATGGTTTTGTATTCTTCTATAGGTGTAAATTTGTGCGCAATACGAAGGATTTTATCACGCTGCTTTTCAATGTCAATTCCGACAGGTGCTTTGGATGAAAGTATGATACCCGTAAATATTCCAGAGTGGGTAATGGAAATGTGATTTCCATCTTTTACATGCGGTTTTCCGTATTCGTCGTAATGGATATCTGCATCCGAGTACCCTTCCGCTTTTAGTAAATGACGAATAGATAAAAATCCTTTCTGATGCACTTCAGATTTCATGCTAGCCAGTCGATTCTGACTGTTTTCTGTCAATGCAATTCCTTTCTTCAGGTCTACTACTGATTCATTGATGCACCAAATCGAGACTTTTGTGAAATCGTTAACTTGAATTGTTTTGAATAAAGGCATACTGAAATAAAAAGGAAGTCGTAAATTTGCACCCTGGTTAAAACCTTAAAGATAGCTAAAATGAGCACAAAAACTGCATATGTTCCGTACAAAGTAAAAGACATTTCTTTGGCAGAATGGGGAAGAAAAGAAATTGAATTGGCAGAAGCAGAAATGCCAGGATTAATGGCACTGCGTGAAGAATACAAAGAATCTCAGCCACTAAAAGGAGCTAGAATTGCGGGATGTTTACACATGACCATCCAAACAGCAGTGTTGATTGAAACGTTAAAAGATTTGGGAGCTGAAGTTACCTGGAGTTCTTGTAATATTTTCTCTACACAAGATCAGGCAGCAGCAGCCATTGCAGCAGCCGGAATCCCAGTGTATGCTTGGAAAGGAATGAACGAGCAGGAATTTGACTGGTGTATTGAGCAAACCTTATTTTTTGGAGAAGATCGTAAGCCATTAAACATGATTTTGGATGATGGTGGTGATTTAACAAATATGGTATTCGATAACTATCCGGAATTGGTAGATGGTATCAACGGTTTATCAGAAGAA
>JALQZD010000333.1 GCA_023258495.1 Polaribacter sp. | reverse complement strand
ACGACGAATCGCTTCTTTTAGGGAATCTTCAGAAGCCGCATAAGAAATTCGAATACAATTCGAATCACCGAAAGCTTCACCGGTAACGGTAGCAACACCAGCCTCTTCTAATAAGTAAAGTGAGAAATCTGAAGCGTTGTTGATGGTTTTACCTCGTAGTGTTTTACCAAAGTATTCAGAAATGTCAGGGAAAACGTAAAATGCTCCCTCAGGTACATTCAATTTAAACCCTGGAATAGAACCTAAAAGTTTTAAGACTAAATCTCTTCTTTGGTGAAACGCCTCAATCATGTAATCAATTTTTGATACAGGCGCCTCTAGGGCAGTGATAACTGCTCTTTGAGCAATAGCATTTGCGCCACTAGTTACCTGACCTTGTAGTTTGTTGCAAGCCTTTGCAATCCATGCTGGGGCACCAATGTACCCAATACGCCATCCGGTCATCGCAAATGCTTTTGAAACACCATTAACGGTGACCACTCGATCGTAAAGCGATGGAATCGATGCAATTGATGCATGTGGTTCTTTACTAAAATTGATATGCTCGTAAATTTCGTCAGAAACAACGATGATATTTGGGTGATCCTTTAACACCTCTGCAAGCGCCTCTAGCTCAGATTGGTGATAGAAAGATCCACTAGGATTACATGGAGAGCTGAACCAAAGCATACGTGTTTTATCTGTAATTGCAGCTCGCAACTGTTCAGGAGTCATTTTAAAGTCAGCATCGATCGTAGTTTTCACTTCTACAGGTACTCCATCAGCTAGCTTTACAATGTCGCGATACGATACCCAGTAAGGCGCAGGTAAAATAACTTCGTCACCGGGGTTGATGATTGCCATTGCCACGTTGTAAAGCGATTGTTTTGCCCCTGTAGAAACTACAATTTGGTCTAGTCCATAGGTCAGACCGTTATCTCTTTTAAATTTTAAAGCGATGGCTTGTTTTAGATCTGCATAACCGTCAACTGGAGAATAACTGTTGTAGTTTTCGTCAATGGCCTGTTTTGCTGATTCTTTAATGAATTCAGGAATGGTGAAGTCGGGCTCACCAAGGCTCAAGCCTATGATGTCTTTACCTTCGTTTTTTAATTCTCTTGCTTTTGCAGCCATGGCTAGAGTGGCTGAAATTTCCATTTTTTGGACGCGTTCTGACGGATGTGAATTCATAATTTTCTTTACTATGCAGTTTTCAGACTGCAATGTTAGTGATAATTTTGCTTTCATAACGACTACTATGAAAGCGAAAGATCTATTTCAATACTTCCCTCAACTAACTGATAATCAAAAAGAAAGGTTCGAATTGCTTGGTGAATTATACCAAGATTGGAATCAAAAAATCAATGTGGTATCACGAAAAGATATTGAAGAGTTATATCTGCGTCATGTATTGCATTCTTTGACTATTGGTTTGTTTCAAGAATTTAAGTCAGGATCAAGAATTATTGATGTAGGAACGGGTGGCGGATTTCCTGGTATACCCTTAGCAATACTTTTTCCAGAGGTTTCCTTCACTTTGGTTGATTCGATAGGTAAAAAGATTAAAGTGGTCGATGAGGTCGTTTCAGGTCTTGGGTTAATCAACGTGATTTCAATCAACGATCGAGTAGAGAATGTTGCAGGAACTTTTGATTTTATCGTAAGTCGTGCGGTAGCTGCAATGCCTACTTTTGTTCATTGGGTTGAAGGAAAAATTAGTTCAGAAAACAATCATGAGCGGGCTAACGGTATTCTTTATCTGAAAGGAGGAG
>JALQZD010000330.1 GCA_023258495.1 Polaribacter sp. | reverse complement strand
AAGTTGAAACCTGCGCTCAAAATAGTTTCCTCGTCAGAAGTTTGAAGAATATTTTTACGAGTCTCTAGCTCAAATCCAAAAACTCTAGCTTTTTCTCCCGTTCTAAAATAACGTTGCGTGCCCGTTGCATCGTTAGCAATAACTAAGTTTACCGGGTTGTTGATTTGTTTTGCGAAACCACTTACAGAGAAAACCTCTCCTCTTGTGATAAACCACTCATACTTTAAATCAAAATTGAATATGTCTGAGAAAGAAACATCTCCAATCAAATCTGGGTTACCACCAACTCTCTGGTTTACCGACTCGTAAACGAAAGGTGCAATTTCTTTAAATTCCGGAACTGAAACAGTTTTACTGAATGTAAAACGTAAGTTCTGATCGTCATTTAAGGCATATTTTACGTTTAAACTTGGTAAAATAAACGTCTCTTTTGCGCTTCTGAATTTTGGATCATTCGGATTGATGTTGATTACATCATAACTGATTTTTTGTTGAAAGGATTCAAAGCGAACACCAGGAACAAATGATAATTTTTCACTAGCGTTATACACTGCAGCTACATAACCTGCCTGAATTTGCATTTTACCGAAGTATTCATTTTCATTTCTACCAGGATAATTTGTTGATGGATAACCAGGTAAAGAATTGAAGACTTCGATATTATATACAGAACCTAAATTCTGTAAAGTTAAAATTGAATCTAAATTTCCTGGATCAGAAACTTCAGTTAAGCTTAAGAAGTCATAACCGTAACGAATGTTATTAAAGTTTCTTGTTTTATATCTTCCGTTATAACCAAAATCGAATGATAAGTTCTCAGAAACATTATATTTTAAATTTACACGGCTATTCAATTCCTCGTCGTAAATATTTTGGAAATATCTTTGGTTGTCAAATACGGTATTACTGTAGAAAGAAGCATTTGTAGCTGGGTCATCGTCTAAGAAATATTGGTAGTTTTCCAAACTCATTCTTCGACGATCTGGTTCATGGGCAAATACTCGGTTGTATCCAACTCCCCAGTCCAATTCAAACTCGGGATCATCCTCGTTAAAATTGTAAAATTTGTGTTTACCGGTAACCTGATTTACAAACACCATATCCTGATTAAACTGAATATTGGTTTGATAAAATCCTCTATCGGTATCTAAAATCGCATCACGTTGTTGACCTCCTCCACGAGTTCCATAAAACCCAGCCACATCGCTTGAGTTATTTAGAAACATAGAAGTATATTTTACTTCATTGTTGGTGTCAATCTTCAATAAGGCATGAGCTAAGGCAGTTGTTGAAGTTGTGTATTCGAATTCTTGAGAATTTGGGTAATTGGTCTTGAAAACCGTCGTATAATCAACCACGGGTCCTTCTCTATATTCATAACCATTGCTAAAAGACACTGTTCCGTATAAGCTCAAACGCATCCCGTTTTCAAAATCATAGGATTTACCAGCGCTAATTCCGATCGACAAATCAATTGGTTCAGAACCAGCTTCTGCATCTACTCCATGAGATAAAACAACAGCAAAAGGATTTCTATTTCTACTAAAAGGATTTCCTTGGTGTCTGCGGTAAAAACCCACATGACCTGTTCCTTCACTTTTTAAGAAATTTTTTCCAACTGCTCTAGTGTTAAATCCAGTTGAAACGTTCACATCAAATAATGATTTACCTCTAAATTCTTTTGAAGTAATGTCAACATTACCAGCAGCGAAATCACTGTAAAACTCAGAAGAATATGCTTTAGAGATCGAAATATTCTGAATCACATCAGAAGTAAATAATGATAAGTCTAAGTTCTTTTTGTTTGCATCATTTGAAGGGAGAGACAACCCATTCATTGTTGTATTTTGGTATCTGTCTCCTAAACCTCTCACATAAACGTTACTAGAGCCCTCTTGTTTAGAGACCCCTGAGATTTTAGTAATTGCAACTGCCGCATTCCCTACACCTTTTTTAGATAAATCTTCTGCTCCAATACTTTCTTTAATAATTGTAGCTTTTTTTTGCTCCAATAAAAGTGCACTCGATTTTTCTTTAGTAGTTGTAGTTACAACTTTTACTTCGTCTAGGGCAACACCTTCTTCTGCAGACATGTCCTGATTAATAGTAATCGTTTGGCCTGCCTGGATGGTAAATGTTTTTTCAACTGCTTTGTATCCTAAGAAGCTGAAAACAATAGTGTGGGTGCCCGCTGGAACTTTCAACGTGTAATTCCCATCAAAATCTGTGGTAGTTCCGTTTTGTGTTCCTTTGATTAGAACATTAGCAAACGGTAATGGCTCATTATCGGCTTCTTTATCGATTAATGTACCTTTTACAATTCCTGTTGATTGCGCTTGAATAGCCAAGCTGGTTAGAATTGTAATAACTAATAAAAGTTTTTTCATCGTTCAGAATTAAATTCGAAGCAAAATTCATTTTAAATTGTAAAGTTTTTGTTAGGCTCAAATTATGATTGAGTTATCCTGATGTTAAGATTATGTTATGACAATCATATCCTGTATTCAAAATTTTTTTCGTGGATTTTTATCGTAAATTAGCCGGGTTAAAAAACTAATTTTCAGGTTTTTTTCAGACACAATTATGGGAGATATATACATTTACATGCTTATTGCTTTAGCCGCACTTGCAGTGGTTGATTTGGTGGTAGGTGTAAGTAACGATGCGGTAAATTTTCTGAACTCAGCTATTGGTTCAAAAGCCATTTCACTTAAGAAAGTCATGATTATTGCTAGTATTGGAGTCTTCTTCGGAGCAGTGACGTCTAGCGGAATGATGGAGGTAGCAAGAAAAGGAATTTTCAATCCGAGCATGTATATGTTCGAAGATGTAATGTTCATCTTCATGGCAGTAATGATTACCGATATATTGTTATTAGATGTTTTCAACTCCCTCGGAATGCCGACCTCAACTACGGTATCTATCGTATTTGAATTGTTGGGTTCTGCCGTTGTAATAGCCTTATTGAAGATTGCTTCAAACGATGTGCAGAATTACGATGCGCTTTGGTCCTATATCAATTACGAAACCGCTACGAATATTATCATTGGGATTCTGCTCTCGGTCGTCATTGCGTTTACTATTGGGGCCATTGTCCAGTATATTTCGAGATTAATTTACTCTTTCGATTTTAGTGAAAGACCAACTTATATTAGCGCTTTATTCGGCGGATTTGCGATTACAGCAATCACATATTTCATCATTATCAAAGGCTTAAAAGGCACTCAATTCTATGGCGATTTAAAAGGATTGTTAGATCAAAATACCTATGGAATTGTAGCCGGAAGCTTTGTGATCTGGACCATCATATCTTACTCGTTAATTCGCTTCTTTAAGGTAAATCTATTAGTATTTATCATTGGTGTTGGTACCTTTTCTCTGGCAATGGCTTTTGCCGGTAATGACTTGGTGAACTTTATCGGGGTACCAATTGCAGCATTAAACTCCTATGAAGCTTGGAGTATTTCTGGAATTGCTCCAGATCTATACTCGATGGAGAGTCTGGCTTCAAAAGTACCTTCCAATATCGTTCTTCTGTTAGTTGCTGGTGCCGTAATGGTAATTACCCTTTGGACCTCATCAAAAGCGAGAACTGTAGTTGAAACGGGTATTAATTTATCGCGACAAGGGGAAGGACATGAGAAGTTTCAGCCAAATAATTTATCCAGAGTGGTGGTACGATTTGCCATGTTTGTAAATTACGGATTCTCTTCTGTACTGCCCAATCGTACGAAAAACTACATCAATAATAAGTTTGATAAACCTACACTAACGATACCTGCTAGAGATGTTGAAGAGCAGCCAGCTTTTGACCTAGTGCGAGCATCAGTGAATTTAATCGTTGCCAGTATTTTGATTTCTATCGCAACCTCTATGAAATTACCTTTATCAACTACTTACGTAACATTTATGGTTGCTATGGGTACTTCTTTAGCAGATAGAGCCTGGGGTAGAGAAAGCGCGGTATACAGAGTTGCAGGTGTTTTCAATGTTATCGGCGGATGGTTTCTAACAGCAATTATTGCCTTTTTAGCAGCTGGATTAGTAGCATTTTTAATCCACTGGCACGTATGGATGATTCCAATTTTATTGGTCTTGGTGGCGTTTTTAATCATTCGAAATACGGTTAAGCACAACAAAAAATCCAAAGAGATTAAACGCAGAACATATATTGAGCGTTCTGAATTGATTACCATCAATGGAGTCATCAACGAAAGTGCTGATCATATCTCTGAAGTGGCAAACAAGATTGATGTCCTGTATTCAAATGTTGTTAAGGATCTTGCCAATGGAGATTTAAATAAGCTCCGTAAAACAGGTAAACTGGTAAACAAACTGAATGATGAAATTGATGATTTGAAAGAGAATGTCTTCTATTTTATCAAATCACTAGATGAAAGCTCAGTTCAGGCCAGTAAATTTTACATTATTGTTTTAGGTTATTTACAAGATGCTGCGCAATCCATCAGTTTTATTTCAAGAGCAAGTTATAAGCACGTCAATAACAACCATAAGAATCTAAAGAAAGGTCAGATTAAAGATTTGATTTTTATTGAGAAGCAATTATCAAATATTCTACATAACATCAGTAAGGTATTTAAAGACCGTAACTTCGATGATTTGAACTCAATTATAGAAAGCAAGCGCGTCTTGCTAAATGATCTATCTGGTTCTATTGAAAAGCAAGTAGAACGCATTCGTACGAATGAGTCAAGTCCGAAGAATACGACATTATATTTCAGTATTCTTTTAGAGACAAAAGACCTTCTGAAAGCCTTGATGAGTTTGTTAGAGACTTACGAAGAGTTTCATTTGACTTCAAAATAAATCCGTTAAAATTAGAGCGAAGCCTCTTTTTGGTTTTTCTGTTCTGCACCTATCGCTATGGTGAAAGAAAGTAAGCAATACGCGAGAAGCTTTTTCATTTATTTTTTGTGGTAATAATTGTAGACTTTGTTGGCTCTAGATTTTCCAATAGCTTCCTCCAGTTGGTCTAAACTAGCTTCTTTCACTCTCTTAGCCGATTTAAAGGTGCGCAATAATGTAGTAATGGTTTGTTTTCCGATATCAGGAATTTGTTCCAATTCTGACTGAATAGCGCTCTTGCTTCGCTTATTTCTATGGAAGGTTATTCCAAATCGATGGGCCTCATTTCGCAGATACTGAATGATTTTCAGCGATTCAGATTTTTTATCCAAATACAACGGAATAGAATCTCCCGGATAGTAAATTTCTTCCAATCGCTTTGCAATTCCGATAATGGCAATCTTGCCTCTTAATCCCAGTAAATCGAGACTTTTTACAGCAGATGATAACTGCCCTTTTCCACCATCAATAACAATGAGTTGAGGCAATGACTCTCCTTCAGATAATAATCGTTTATAGCGTCTAAAAACAACCTCTTCCATCGATGCAAAATCATTCGGTCCTTCCACCGTCTTAATATTGTAATGACGATATTCCTTTTTGCTTGGTTTTCCATTTTTGAAAACCACACAAGCAGCCACTGGATTACTCCCCTGAATATTTGAGTTATCGAAACATTCAATATGAATAGGATCTTCTGTTAAACGTAAGTCCTTTTTCATTTGTGCCATGATTCGCTTTACATGACGATCTGGATCTACAATTTTAATTTGCTTAAATTGTTCCTGACGATAATATTTTGCATTGCGTTCTGAGAGTTCAACAATTCGTTTTTTATCGCCAAGCTTTGGCACGGTTACCTTGATATCATTTCCCAAATCTACCTTAAAAGGCACATAAATTTCTTTTGAATTGGACTGGAATCGCTGTCGGATTTCAACAATGAATAATTCCAATAACTCTTTCCTGTCCTCATCCAATTTCTTCTTGATTTCGGTCGTATGAGATTGTATGATAGCACCATTAGCAATTTTTAAGAAATTGGCATAAGCAAAGGATTCGTCATCAACAATAGAAAAGACATCCACATTATTAATCGTCGGATTTACAACGGTACTTTTCGACTGATAATTAGCAAGTATATTTAATTTCTCTTTTATTCGCTGTGCTTCTTCAAACTGCATATTCGAGGCAAATTCATACATCATTTTTTCGAAAGACTCAATACTCTCCTTAAAATTCCCTTTAATGATGTTTCTTATCGCCTTGATGTCATCATCATATTCTTCTTGAGACTGCAAACCTTCACATGGACCTTTGCAATTTTTCAAGTGATATTCAAGGCAGACTTTGAACTTCTTATTTTGAATATTATCGGCACTCAAATCATACTTGCAGGTACGCAAATGATATAACTCCTTAAATAAATCTAGCAATGTTTTTACCGTTTTTACTGAGGTGTACGGGCCGAAATATTCTGATCCGTCTTTGATCAGTCTTCGAGTCATAAATACTCTTGGAAAACTCGTCGACCTTTATCTCGCCCTTCTCCCCCAGCTCGACACCCGCCTTGTCGAGGCCAAGGCCTTCGACATTAGGAACACGGCCGGTCGCGAACATCACCTGGCCGACAATCTCCTCGTCA
>JALQZD010000321.1 GCA_023258495.1 Polaribacter sp. | reverse complement strand
TTAAAAGTTGAATTTCCAAACGGAACTACAGGAAAAGTGATAGCTGAAGCACTAAAATAAAATATGAAAGGAATTGCACACTTAGCGATTCTTAGTTTAAGCCTTTCTTGTTTTTCTCAGGTCACGGTTAGTGAGAAGTTTGTAATGGACAATGATGTCAGAGAAACCTCTGGTTTATTGGTGTTGAATAATAAAATCATCACCCATAATGATAGCGGAGATGATCCTAAGCTGTATGAATTAAACGCGGGTACTGGAGCAATTGAGAGAGTAATTACAATTAGTAATGCTTCTCATATTGACTGGGAAGATATTACCATGGATGATGATTACATTTATATTGGAGATATTGGAAATAACAATGGAAATCGAACAAATCTCAAAATCTACAAAATCGACCAAGATGATTTCACAAATTCTGATACTGTCTCAGCAGAAATCATCAACTTTAGCTACGAAGATCAAACAGATTTCACATCCTTACCCAATGCCAACAATTTTGATGCAGAAGCTTTAACCATTTTTGACGATTCATTACTTATTTTCACAAAGAATTGGCAGGACTTTCAGACAAAGGTTTACCAGATACCAAAAACTTCGGGGACACATTTCGCCAAAAGAATAAGCAGCGGAAATGTTCAAGGTTTGATAACGGGTGCGACGGTTTCTAGTGAAAATCCGGATTTATTTTTTCTAAGTGGCTATACCACATCCTTAGTCCCTTTCCTTATTATTATTCCTGATAACAGAGCACCTGGACCAGATGTTTTTAACAACGGATTTACAAAAGTAAGTTTGGAAAACGAGTTGGAAGAAGGAAATCAGGTAGAAGGAATTTTTAGTTATGCATTAAATAAATTATACATTTCAAGAGAGAAGTTTGAGGGTAATCTTAATGGAAATACCATTGAAAGAGATCCTAAATTGTACGAGATTACAGAGCAATTTTCAAGTTTATTGCATACAACTTCAGCTCAAAAATTAGAAATAAAAATCAATAATCCTGTACGAAATGAAATTCGCATTCATAGTAACTTAACCATAGAGAAGGTTGAGCTATTTTCAATTTTAGGAAAACAGGTTTCGTTGGAGTTCGATACGAATAAAATAATGGTGAATCATCTAAAGAAAGGCCTTTACATACTTTCCGTTCATTTCGAAAATGATCATCGACTCACACGAAAAATCATCATTCATTAGTGCTGTTTTTTCGGTAAGAATACCTCGGCCATCATACATCTGGCACTACCACCGCCACAAGTTTCAATGGTCGATAAATCGCTATGGATTATCGGATTGAATTTTAAAATCTGACCTTTCTGATGATGATCTAACGAATGATATGCTGAACTAGACATAGCCAAATAAGGCTGATCATCATTGCCCATAACCTGAAGCATATTGCCTGCAAATTCTTCCACTTGTTGTTCAGAAATGACAATCACTTGCTTACCACTTTCTTTTAACTGTTTCAGTACATTTTTTCGTTCCTTCTTATCGTCAATTGAGTCTAGACATATAATAGCATACCGATCTGCTATTGCCATCATTACATTGGTATGGTAAATTGGAAGTCGTTGACCATCCACAGATTGATTGGCAGTAAAAATAACTGGAGTGTACTCAAAATCCTCACAAAACTCAATAAATAGCTCTTCATCAGCTCGAGGCGATAAAGCGCAATATGCTTTTTTGTTTTCCCGATCTAGAATAATACTTCCTGTTCCCTCTAAAAAAATATTGTGTTCCTCTGCAGTAGTATAATCCATTATATTTTCAATAAGGAATCCCTGTTCTTCAAGAACTAACATCACATCTTCCCTTCTTTCTAATCTTCGGTTTTCTGCAAACATCGGATAAATAGCCATGGTTCCGTCTTCATGAAACGAAACCCAGTTATTAGGAAAAACAGCATCTGGAGTGTCTCTGGCGGCATCATCAGAAACTACAATCACGTTCACCCCGTGAGATCGTAATACTTCGACATAATCATCAAACTCCTTTTGAGCTTTCTGATTGATTTTGGTATTTGCAATATGTAACTCCTCCTGATAATAATTATTTACGGCTGTCTGCTCATTCATACGAAAGGCAACTGGACGTATCATTAATATGGTATTTGTTGATTGGGTCATTTGAGTAAAAAAAGCAAAATTAAGCTTTTTTCGGCATGGCATTTTTCTACTATTTAATCTTTTTTTAACAGCTACCTATTCAAATTCTGTTTAACATTTTGGTATTTTTGTTAAACAATTCTAAACAAATATTCATGAAAAATTTATTAAAAATCGCATGCTTAGCCTTCGTAATAGGCTTTGTAGCATGTAATGATGATGACCCTGTAGTGGTTGAAACAAACACTATTGTAGATGTTGCAATAGACAACAATTTAACATCCTTGGTGGCGGCTGTACGAAGAGCCAATCTGGATGTAACATTAGCCGGACCTGGGCCGTATACAGTTCTAGCTCCGTCAGACGCTGCTTTTAGTGCTTTCTTGCAAGCCAACAATTTTAATTCGCTAACAGATGTACCGGTAGACTTACTTAGAAATATCTTATTAAATCATGTAATCTCAGGAGAATTAATGTCTACCGATTTAACGACTGGCTATGCAAACACAAATGCAACTAGTGATGCGTCTGGCACGAATATGTCTATCTACATTAATACTGAAAACGGAGTCTCTTTTAATGGGATTTCTAACGTTGGGATTGCAAATGTTGAAGCTGATAATGGTATAGTTCATGTTGTAGATGCCGTTATTGGATTACCTTCGGTGGTAACCTTTGCAACTGCAGATCCAAATTTTTCAATTTTAGTTGAAGCTTTAACTAGAGAAAACGATTTTACCTACGTCGAAACTTTATCTACTCCAAATGGAACTGCTCCAGCACCATTTACCGTTTTTGCACCTATCAATGATGCTTTTGTAGATTTATTAGCAGAATTACAATTAAATGCTTTATCTGATGTTCCTAAAGCTACGTTAACATCGACCTTAAATACGCACGTTGTAGCCGGAGCTAATGTTTTAGAAAGTAATCTTTCTGATAATATGCCGGTATCAACCTTAGGTGGAGGATTAACAGTTAATTTAACTTCAAATGGTGCAACCTTAACAGATTCAAATAACAGAGTTAGTTCAATTATTGCTACTGATGTTCAGGCGAATAATGGCGTAATCCA
>JALQZD010000317.1 GCA_023258495.1 Polaribacter sp. | reverse complement strand
ACACTAAATGCAAGCGTCTGGAATCTCAGGAATCAAGACTCGTAACAATGGCACAGTCAAACACTACCTACTAGAAAGCCGTTTTTCTCGTCCTTCTGGCCAACAGCTAAGCAGTACCAGTAGTCGCCGTGTTGCTAAAACCAAACATCTCAACTATGGTGGGTGGATTATATGCTCAGGGAGATATTAGAAGAGATAAAGGATTTACTATTTTCTATATCGGAATCAACTTAGGGGCTTTCCTTTCAAGTTTAATTGTAGGATATGTTGGTGAAGTTCACGGATGGCACTATGGATTCGGTTTAGCTGGGATCGGTATGGCATTAGGCCTTTTACAATACCTTGTTGGACAAAAATATCTAACCCATGTTGGAAACTTTTTGGGGGCATCAGAAAAAGCTGATGAACGCGAATTGATGGATAAACCGCTAACCAAAGTTGAAAAAGACAGAATCGTCGTTTTACTTGTATCATTCTTATTAGTGATTGTTTTCTGGGGTGCGTTTGAACAAGCTGGTGGACTGATGAATATCTATGCAAAAGAAAATACCAATCGCATGTTGATGGGATGGGAAGTTCCGGCTTCATGGTTCCAGTCGTTAAATGCGATGTTCATCATTTTCTTAGGAACTACTGTCGCTGCCTACTGGGCAAAACGAAAGTTAAAAGACAAGGTCTCTACCTCTCTATTTAAGATGATTATCGGACTTATTATTATGGGTACTGGTTTCTTTTTTATGTCTGCTGCTTCTGCAGAATTTGAAAGCACAGGTGCCTCTGCCATGTATTGGTTAGTATTAGCCTATTTATTCCATACCATTGGAGAACTTTGTATTTCTCCAGTTGCGCTTTCGTACATTACGAAATTAGCTCCTGTAAAGTACGGATCCTTAATGATGGGAGTCTACTTTGCCATGACTGGTTTTGGAAATAAACTAGCCGGATTATTGGGTGAATCTGCAGAAGGCCTTGGCGAATTTACCGTATTTACAGGAATCGCTATATTCTGTGTGGCATTTGGGTTTATTGTTATGATCTTTAGAAAGAAATTAGAAGTATTAACGCACGGAGCAGAAGACAACGAGCATTAAAATTTAATTACCATGAATCAATCTACCGACAAATTTTTTGAGAATCCAGTTTTAGGACATCCTGCCGGATTATTCGTTTTATTTTTTACAGAAATGTGGGAACGTTTTTCGTACTACGGAATGCGCGCCATACTTGTCATTTTCCTTACTGGAGCCGTTTTAGGTGACAATCCTGGTTGGGGATGGGATACACCTGCAGCCTTATCATTGCTAGGTACCTATGCATTGTTCGTTTACCTCACTCCACTTTTAGGAGGATGGTTGGCCGATAATAAAATTGGTTATCGGATGGCGGTTGTCATTGGAGCCTTGTTAATGACCTTAGGTCATGCGGCAATGGCGGTCGAAACACCTATGTTTTTATATATCGGTATTACCTTATTGATTCTAGGTAATGGTTTCTTTAAACCAAATATGACCTCCATCATCTCCAAAATGTATGAAGGCCGAGATGATAAAAAAGACGGTGCTTACAACATTTTCTACATGGGTGTAAATGCAGGTGCATTTATCGGAATCATGCTTTGCGGCTATGTTGGTGAACGTGTTGGATGGAGTTACGGATTCGGATTGGCAGGTATTTTTATGCTACTCGGAATGCTGCAATTCTATTATGCGCAACCGCTTTTTGGCGAGATTGGTGACAAGCCTGTTACGGATGAATCCAAAGAGATTACCAAAGAAGAACAGGCAGAAAATGAGAAACGCAATCCATTTTCAGTTTTAGATATTACACTAATCGGAATCTTTACGGTTTCTGCACTAATCTGGATTTTTAATGATCCGTTGAGTAAAATCGGGGATATTCAGGTGTTGAATTTCACCGTTGCTGGAATACCAGATTCCTTATTCTTTGCATTAATAGCAGCGATCACATTTATCGTATTGCTTGTTATTCGTATTCCGAGGTATGAGCGTATCGAACGCGATCGAATGATTGCCTTTGCCATCTTCTGTATTTTTACGGTTTTCTTCTGGGCAGCCTTTGAACAGGCGGCAGGTTCTTTACCATTGTACACGCGAGATTTCACCAACAGAATGTTAGAAGGAACGGCTGCAAATATTTTCAAACTTGTTGATTTAGCCGTAACTGTTATTCCGTTGGGAATTATCACTTACGTATTGATTAGTTTATTCAAAAAAACCATTTCTCGAATTGGCTTATCAAATATCATTCTCGGATTCAGTTTTGTAATTGTATGGGGAATTGTAATTTTCAAATTATACAACGAATTTCAAACGGATAACACTGAAGTACCTGTAACTTGGTTTGCTATTTTAAACTCATTATTCATCATCATTTTTGCGCCATTATTTACAAAATGGTGGGATAGCAGATACAATCCGCCGGCGTCTGTCAAATACTTTCTGGGACTTGCTTTATTAGGTCTGGGATTCGCATTTTTAGCTTTTGGTGCTCGTAATGTTCCGGCAGGTGCAGAAAGTGCAAGTTTAAGCATGGCATGGCTGGTATTAGCGTACCTGTTCCATACGTTGGGTGAACTTTGTTTATCGCCAATGGGACTATCTTATTTAAGCAAGTTAATTCCGACACGAATGATTGCATTTATGTTTGGGGTGTATTATTTAGCGATTGCCATCGGAAACAAATTAGCACATTATGTTGGTGGTGATATTGAAAAGATTACTGCAGAATATAGCTTGTCAACATTCTTTTTGATTTTCACAATTGTTCCAATAGCGCTTGGATTGGTCTCTTTATTATTGCATCCAGTTTTGAAACGATTGATGCACGGCGTGAAATAAGCGCGTTTTTTCGTAATTTTGGTATGCCCTTTACGATCAAAGAACGTATGAAGAAAGTTGTATTATTAGTAGCCCTTGGATTTACCCTAGTTTCTTTTTCTCAAGAAAAAATCAACTGGCTAGGATTTGAGGAGGCTATTGCGTTAAACAAGAAAGATCCAAAACCAATTTTACTTGATGTATACACAAACTGGTGTGGCTATTGTAAGAAAATGGATAAGGACACCTACGCCAATCCAACGATTGCGGCCTACATCAATAAAAATTTCCATGCCGTTAAAATGAATGGAGAAGGCAAAGAGGATATCACCTACAAGGGGTACACTTTTAAATATCAGAAAAAAGGCAGAATGGAATTCCATGAATTGGCTGCTGCGTTTTTAGAAGGACAACTCTCTTATCCAACAACCATATTTCTGACTAAAGAAGAACAAATGCTTCAGAAGATTCCTGGATATTTAAGTCCGCAGCGATTTGAAATTATTTTAGCCTTCTTTAAAACTGAAGCATACATAGATACCGACTGGGTCGATTTCGAGAAAAATTTCAAAAGCAACATCAAGTAATTTACTTCAAGATATAAGCACCATCCCTTCCGGTAAAATGGAAGGGAATTTTATTTTTGTAGGCTGATGATTCCCATCGTTCGATGAAACTTGGATAGTTTGATCCATCAGCAATAATTTCCTTAGGGTAGACTGTTTGAATAAGCCTGTCTAAATTCATTTTAGGTGAATGGGTTAGTAGTATAATTGGATCTTGAAGATTTCGAATTTGAAAAATTCCAAGACTATCAACAATCAATATGGATTGATTTTTAAACCCAATGATACCCGGAATACTATCTTTGGAGATTGTCTTTATATTTTCCTCTCGGAGGTAATCTTTATAAACATTGATATGGGATAGGTCATGACTACTAGCTTGATAAAGGATTCCTTGCTTTCCGACTCTTTTTATTAAGACTGATGCTTTCGTCTGATGAAAAATGACGAATTCGTTTTTCTGACTACGCATCATCATTGAATAGATCGAATGCAATTGAAGCGATACTATTCCAAAAAGAACAATAAAACCATATTTCAAATTTCGGTTGATCATTAGGGAAATTGAGCCGAATAGGATCACATAGCATAGCGTCATTTCAAAGAATGAAATATTCAAATTATCAACAATGAATTGCTCAAAATCCGCAATCCATTTTACAATAGTACTCAAGCCTATCAATAGCTTATCAAATAGAAAAACGAAATACTCCGGTAAAAGATCAATAGAAGATAATAGAACACTTAATATTCCCAACATTAGTAGAATGCCTAATACTGGAATAATCAATAGGTTTGTTAACCAGAACAACCCAGGAAATTGATGAAAATAGTACAAACTGATAGGTAAAACGAAAACTTGAGCTGCCAGGGAAACGGATACTAATTTCCAGAAATAATCAATAATCGTAAATCTCGAAGTATACCATTTGTAAATTCTAGGTTGTAGCAGAACGATTCCGAAAACCGCCAAGTAACTCAATTGAAATCCGACCTCGAAAAGATAATTCGGATTCATCAGTAAAAGGATGAGCATAGATGTAATTATGGAATACAGTATACTTCCACTCTTTTTGAAAATGATCCCAAAGGCTACAAATGAAAACATAGTTATGGACCTAATTATCGAAGGCGACAAACCTGCTATCAGACCAAAAAACCATAATAGCAAAAGAATTAAAATCAGCTTGAGGAGTTTGCCAAATCGGAGGTATTCGAGGGGTTTAAAAACAAAGTTTAACAAGAGTAAAATTATGCCAATATGTAATCCAGAAATTGCCAGAATATGAATAGCTCCCGCGTTTTTAAAATCATCAATCACTTCTTTAGATAATTCACCTCGCCGCCCCAATACTAAAGCATTCAACAATCCGAATGACACTTCACTAAAGCCCTTATTTTCTAATTTACTAGATACCCTCATCCGAATTTGATCGGCAATTCCATAAATAGAATTTCGGATACCATTCAACTTGATAAAATCATTGCCACTCAAATACAACTGATAATGTACCCCGTGATTGGCCATATATTTACGATAATCAAACTGATACGGATTTAAAGGCTGTTGAATCTTTTTGGGTACTTGATTGGTAAAGATTACCTCATCAATAAAAAATTGCGAAGTTGTGTCTTTAAGAATGCTTACTACAAGTTTTCCGACCGTTTCAATTTGATTGACCTGAATCACATCAGCCTCAAATCGAAGGTGATTTTTAGTCGGATTCAATCGCTTATCTAATCGCAGTACAATTGATGAATGAGACTCGAGATGATTGGCAAAATACTTTGGTTGTACTTGATCATCAATATGGTACGATCGAGACATTCCTACTACAAAGAACATGAAGAATCCAACAAAAATTCTCTTTTTTCTGGAAGCAATCCAAAAACTAAACAGCAAAAAAATGAATAGCAGCAATTCAACACGACTGTCTAGAATCCAAAAATTAAATTGCGATTGCAGTACAATTCCGAACACCAAAAACAGCAGGAATTGCAATGGGATGTAATACCTGTACTTTTTCATAGCGGAATAAAACTACGAAAAAGTGAATTGAAATTTTAAATTATTTTATGATTATGACTTGGCGTTTAGATAGCCAATAATTTTTTCTGCTGCCGCTTTCGAAGCTCCTTTTCCACCGAGCTTGTCTACTAAGATTTCGTAATTCTCAAGCAACTGACTTCGATGATTGGCATCCAGAATTTTATTCAGTTCGGTCTCCAGATTCTTAGGGTTAAATTCATCTTGGATTAATTCCTTTACGACCTCTTTATCCATAATCAAGTTTACCAAGGATATAAATTTCAAGGTCACGATTCGTTTAGCAATTTGGTAGGTAATCGCACTTGCTTTATAACATACAACCTGTGGAACTTTAAATAAAGCGGTTTCCAATGTTGCTGTACCAGATGTAACCAAAGCAGCATGCGAAATACTTAACAAATCATACGTTTTATTATCTACGAATTTCACCTCATTATTGGCAATAAAGGTTTGGTAAAAAGAAAATTCTTGACTTGGTGCTCCCGCAATTACAAATTGATAATCTGAAAATCTTTTTGTCATTTGCAACATCACATTCAACATCTTATTGATTTCCTGTTTTCTGCTTCCGGGAAGCAGTGCAATAATTGGATTGGAATTTAGATCATAGGTTTTTCGAAACTCCTGTTCATCCATTGGTTGACGATTCGCGATGGCATCAATGAGCGGATGGCCTACAAAATCGACTTCCACATTGAATTTTTGGTAATATTCTTTTTCAAAGGGAAGGATGACAAACATTCGATCAACATCCTTTTTAATAGCCTCTACCCTCTTCGATCTGCTCGCCCAAACCTGCGGAGAAATGTAATAGTTGGTATAAAAGCCCTGCTTCTTTGCCCATCTGGCGATTCGCAAATTGAATCCCGAATTATCGATGAAAATAATGACATCCGGATTGTATGCTTGAATATCTTTTTTACAGAATTTGATGAACCCTAGAATCTTATTCAGATTCCCTAAAACTTCAACAAAACCCATAAAGGCACGATCTTTATAATGACTCACTAAAGTACCACCAACCGCTTTCATTAAATCACCACCCCAAAATCGAATATCAGCATTGGGGTCTAATTCGAAAAGTGATTTCATCAAATTAGAGCCATGTAAGTCTCCTGATGCTTCGCCCGAAATGATGTAGTACTTCATAATACAAATTTCAGAATAAAAGTAGTAATTGCAATTAGTATGGTGAAGAAAAGAACACCTCTTGCTTTATAATCTTCCTTTCTTTTGATAAATACAAAAAAGACAAAAAGGTTTGGAATTGCCGCAATGGAAAGTACTTTTCCGTACAATTTTCCGTCTTCAATTAATTGCAGTGATTTGGAGAAATCAACCGGAGAAAAATACTCGATATACAGATACATTCCGCCCAAAGTAGCGAGTATTGCAACAAGGGCACCAACACCCATTTGTTTGGCTATAATTCCCAAGAATTTAATTTTTGAATCATATGATGAGCCGTCAAATCAAATTGAACCGGCACCAAAGAAATGTATCCGTTGTCTAAAGCATAAATATCGGTATCCTGCCCTTTATCTTTGCTCACAAATTCACCTGACAACCAATAATATTCCTTTCCGAAAGGACTTTTGCGTTTGTCGAAATCTTCTTTCCATACGCCATTCGCCTGACGACAAATTTTCACACCTTTAATTTCGTCTTTCGGTAGGTTTGGAATATTAACATTTAACACAATACCTTCTGGGAGACCGTTTAAAAGTGTATTTAAAGTGATGTTTTTAATGAAGTCTTCAGCTGGCTTAAAATCCGCATGCCATTTAAAATCGAGTAGTGAAAAACCAATGGCAGGTATACCTTCAATTCCGGCTTCGATAGCCGCACTCATCGTACCCGAATAAATCACATTGATAGAAGAGTTTGAACCATGATTGATTCCAGAAACGCATAGATCAGGTTTACGATTTAAAATTTCACTAACTGCCATTTTTACACAATCGGCGGGAGTACCACTGCAGGTATATTCTAATTGCGGACCGTCGTCAATACTGATAGGATTACAGGTAATCACATTATCTACTGTAATTGCATGTCCCATTCCACTTTGGGGGCTATCAGGAGCAACAACAACAACTTCTCCTATCGTATTCATAATTTTAATTAAGGATCGAATTCCTGGCGCAGTAATGCCATCATCATTGGTAACTAGAATTAAGGGTTTTTCAGACATACACAATTAAATTTACTACAAATGTAACTGATTTTAATCGATTTTGATTTTAACCTATTGTAAAGTGTAGCAGCTTAAATTTTCACGTAAAATTGAGTAACATCATAAAATATATACCTCATTATCAATCTATTGGAATATCAAATGTAATGGCTAATCTACTAAAATAATGCCAAATTGATGTTAAGAATTCTTTTTCTAAATGCCCTTGAATACTTCGTTTACCACTTTTTTGTGTTCCTCCAAACATTCTCAAATTCGGATGATAGATTTGTCTTCTAGTCATCC
>JALQZD010000274.1 GCA_023258495.1 Polaribacter sp. | reverse complement strand
TAAGTCATATTTCAAAATTACGCTTTTTGAAAGCATTTAACATTGATTTATCCTTCGAACTAATCGCTTGTATTACTTTTGCCAAGTAAAATTTATCGAATGAAAAAAGTCGCTTTATTTCTTTTATTACTTGTAACAGCTCTAGGTGTTTATTCTCAACAAGATCAGCCTTATCAGCAACCTAAATTAGTTGTGGGTATCGTCGTTGATCAAATGAGATATGATTATTTGACCCGTTTTTGGAATGACTTTGGAGATGGCGGCTTTAAACGACTCATCAATGAAGGTTTTCTTTCGAAAAATCATCATTATAATTACATTCCTACAGTAACAGCTCCAGGTCATACCTCAATTTATACTGGTACAACCCCTGCCATACATGGTATACTTGGTAATAATTGGTATGATAAATTTGCTAAACAGCGTGTTTATTGCGCTGACGATACCGATTATCATGATTTTGGAACTGAGGGTACAGGAGGAAAAGCTCCGACAAGGTTACTGACAACAACCATAACAGATCAACTCCGCCTGCATTATCAGTTCAATTCTAAGGTGATAGGTGTTGCCATTAAGGATAGGGGAGCCATTTTTCCTGTAGGACATACAGCTAATGCCGCTTATTGGTTTGAGGGAGGTTCTACCGGTAACTGGATCACCTCTTCTTACTATGTAGATCGAATGCCTGATTGGGTTAATGAATTTAATTCTAGTTCAAAAGTTGAAGCTTATAAGAAGACCTGGAACACTTTGAATCCGATTGATGAATATGAAGAAAGTGGTTCGGATAGTAACAACTACGAAGAGCTGTTTGTTGGAGAAAAGGATTCAGGCTTTCCGCATAAGATAGGCAAATACTTTACAGAGAACGATGAATTTGACGTAATATCAGAAACACCCTTTGGTAATTCTATTACTACTGATTTTTCAATTGAGGCAATAATTCAAGAACAACTGGGAATTGATGAGATTCCTGATTTTATATCAATCAGCTACTCATCTACGGACAAAATCGGACATAGATATGGGGTTAATTCTATTGAGGTTCAAGATACTTACCTTCGATTAGATTTAGAATTAGAAAGGCTACTAAACTTTTTAGATAAAAACATTGGCTACGGAGAATACACATTATTCTTAACGGCAGATCATGCTGCAATGCATGTCCCTTCATTTTTAAAGGATTCTAAAATACCTGCAGGGCATATTGAAGGTAGTGTGATAGCACAAGAACTATTTAAAGAATTGGAGAGTCGATTTGGTATGAATATTATCGAGGCGATTAACTACAACGAAATTTATCTGGATAGAGAAGCTCTGCGTGAGTTGGAAAAGAAAGGAATGAGATCTTCTCAAGTACGTCAGGGGGTAGCAGAAATCATATATGATATTGATAATATCGAAAAAGTTTACACTTCTGATCAGATAAGAAATTTGGGCGCTTCTGAAGGTTTTGATAGAATGGTATTCAAAGGGTATAACCCAAAGAGATCTGGAGATATCTTCTTTATTCAAAGTCCTGGGTTTGTCGATGATGACCCTAAGGGTTCTTCACATAGTTCTGCCATGATCTATGACACCCATGTACCATTAATATTCTATGGACAGGGAATTAAAAA
>JALQZD010000182.1 GCA_023258495.1 Polaribacter sp. | reverse complement strand
GGTGCCTCAACAACCTACACGTTGGAGGCAGATGTTGATGAACATGACATTGTTATGTTTTTAGACGGGGATGATTTTTTAGTTAGTAACAATACTATATTTGATTATTATAATACGCTATATTGGAAAGGATACGAATTTACATACGGTTCATGCTGGAGCTTAGCTGATGGGATTCCTTTAATTGCACAAGAATATCCAGAAGATGTTCGTAAAAATAAGACATACAGAGACCACCTATTTAATTGGAAGATACCATACACTCATATAAGAACATGTTTAGGCAAAGCATTTAAACACTTAGATTGGGAAAAATATAAAGATGCAGAGGGTAATTATGGAATGGCGGGTATGGATAACCCCTTATTCTACGAACTAATAGAAAATACCCCATACCAGAATATAAAAGCCGTAAAAGAGATCTTCTGCTACTATAATGATCTTAATCCTTTGAATGATTATAAAGTTAATTCCGAGGAGCAAACCGTTAATTCAAATAAATCGTACGAAGAAATATATAGACCTAAGAAAGAAAAGGTTGTGACGGAGGATGCTACCACAAAGAAAATCTTAATCGCGATTCCTACCAATGCCGGAATTGAGCCCGAGACTTTTAGGTCGATTTATAATATGAAAGTACCTGATGGGTATGAAACACACTTTGAATATTTTTACGGATATCAAATTGACCAGATTAGAAATCTAATAGCAGATTGGGCTAAACATTACGACTACTTGTTTAGCGTTGATAGTGATATTGTAGTTCCGGAGGATGCATTAGAAAAAATGATATCTCACGATTTAGATGCTGTATCTGGTGTTTATATTCAAAGATTACATGACCGCCAAACTGTAGAATTATACTATAAAACAAATATGGGTCATATGAATTATACCGGTGATGATTTACCGAGAAATAAGCTTATAGAAGTAGCCGGGTTTGGATTCGGATGTGCTTTAATCAAAAGGGAAGTGTTTTTAGCTATAGACTACCCTCACTTCGAGTATAGATCGGCTTTGGATCATAAACACACTTTATCAGAGGATATAGATTTCTGCATGAAGGCGGAGCAAAAAGGCTTTAAGCTATATGCAGATACTAGTATTATTTGCGACCATATAGGTAAACATACATTTAAGTTACCCGAGGTTCCTAGCCCTGAAGTAGAACCAGAGCCTGGGAAATTTATTGTCAATATTACGTTAGGAGAAGATAATTTTGCTGAAGTGTATGATAAGATCTATCCTAACTCAAGATTGGTAAATTTTAATGCTAGAGAGCTGATAAATGACGGGGAAACCTTAGATGTTAAAATCACAGGAGGTGATGGGATCTTTCCCGATATAATTAGGGTGTGCTGCGAAAGAATGGACCTATTATCACTCATGGGATCAAGATTTTGTATAGAGCAAGCTGAAGGGGTAATTTTTAGAGGTCCCAAATCAGATGATGTTGATAAATCAAAGGTCTTTCAGTTTTTGATTGATATGGGTCTAAACCTAGAAAAAGTGATCTTAGAGTCCGAAATAGATGCAGACTATTATTTCAGTAAGAATTAATAATATCATAAATAAGAGTAACACTTTCACGCTCAGAGGTCAACATGGCAATTACTAGTAGAGACGAATTCATTGATTATATTAAAAGGAGCTTAGGCGATCCTGTTATAGAGATCAATGTTGAAGAACAACAAATGGAAGACCGTGTCGACGAAGCTTTGGCATACTGGAGAGAATTTCATTCTGATGCAGTTCACAGAACGTATATTAAGCATCAGATGACCGCAGCTGATATCAGTAACAAGTATATTACTCTCCAGTCAGATGCTCTGCACGTAATTAAAATGTTTAGCGTTGGATCGAATCTCACATCATCTAGAAACTTCTTTGATATTAAATATCAGATGCATCTAAATGATATTGCTGATATTCATACCTACATCGGTGACCTAGCGTATTATGAACAGATGCAGCAATACCTATCATTGCTGGATCAAAGGTTAACTGGATCGCCACAAGTTAACTTTGCAAGACGTCAGAATAGACTTTATATTCGTGGCGATATCGAGGATAAGGATATTCAAGAGGGTGATTACATTGTACTTGAAGCATATGTCTATATCGATGAAGCCACGTTTGGTCAAGTCTGGGAAGATATCTGGTTAAAAGAATATGCCATTGCCTTAGTGAAACGTCAGTGGGGTTCGAACCTTATGAAATTCGAAGGTATGCAGCTTCCGGGTGGTGT
>JALQZD010000160.1 GCA_023258495.1 Polaribacter sp. | reverse complement strand
GAACAAAGTTGATCAATTATTTATTGGAGTACCAGTTAAGAAATTATTTTCTAAAGAGGAACAAAAAAATTTAGATGTAGAATTAATTGTTGGAAAAGAAAACTTAATGATGCCTTCTTCTGATTCAATTACCCTTGTTTTCAGCAGGCCTGGAAGATTGTTAGGGGCTGCAGTAGGTTCAAAAGTAATTATTAATGGTGAGGAGACCTTAAAAATAAAAAACAAAAAAACTGATAGTATTAAAGTAAAAAGTGAGAAATTGATATTGTTTGGTAAAGTAGGTAAATTAAAAATGAAAAAAACAGTTATTTATCCGTTTGTAAAAAGAATGGAGTTAGTTCTAGATCCATTCGGCTATTTCTGGTCGATCGCACCTAAAGATCAATGGGTAAAACACGTCAAAACATTAGATAAAAAAGCAGTAGAAAAATTACTCGAAAGAACGAAGTAGAATGAGATTTACTTTACTTATCATATTTTTGGCGATAAATTGGATAGGACTTTCGCAAACACTTCCCCCTAATTATAGTCCGAAAGTGTTATCTAGAGAGAATGCAAATATCTTTGTTAATAATGCTCTTGATAATGGTAAGTTAAGAATTTCTGTTCGCCAAATGGGCTCGAGTCAGACTGGTCAAATAAATCATAATGACGGTAAAATTCCTATCAAAAATTATACATTTCAAATTACCTTTGAGAACATTTATGACTCTTACATCTTTTTAAAGGTTTTAAATGGGAATCATATCACACAGAAAGGACCTGCCTACCCAAATTTTAGTGCCTGCGCCTATGGTGCAACAGCAAGGTTGTATATACAAACAAATCAACGAACCTTTGTTTTAGGGCCCGGTGAGAAAAAAGTTTTTAATGCGTATACCAATCAAGACCACATTGCTAATTTCTACTATCCATCTACCTATAAGGAATATCAAGAAAATCTAAATAAGTATAGTGAATGGTATGAACCGCTTTGTGCAAACTTCCCTATCGCCAAACATTTTGTACCAAAAAATAAATTGGTCACAAATACAGGAAACAACAATAACAACAATAATAGCAATACCAACACCAATACCAATAGTAATAGTAATAGTAATAGTAATAGCAATAATAACAACAATAATAGTAATAGCAATAGCAATAGCAATAGCAACAATAAGAACAATTCAGGAATTGATGTAGATGGGTTACTTGACGAATTGGAAAATGAAACCGAAAAGGAAACAAAGACGAATCAAGTGACTCAAAATGAAAATGAGGTATTAAATAATAATTCCAATAAAATTGAAGGTTACGGGGAAAATGGCAAAATCGTAAAAGCCAAAAACTATGACATTAATGCTTGTAATAGATCAAAACAAGAGACAAAACAATTTTACGAAAAATTGATAGGTTTATTACGTAATAGCACTTCAGGAAATTACGGAAGAGTTAGTTCTGCCTTGGCTAGTTTTAATAATCCAGAAGCAAATATATCATACACGTTAAAGGCTATTGAGGACAATAAACTTTCTCCTAATTGCCTCAAACAATTAGACGACTTAAATATCCAATACTCTGATAAGATTCAACAGCTTCTAAAAAATTATGTAAATAAATTAAAAGCTGGAGGCACTGGAATTTCATATCAGGTTGGTGAATACACTTTCAAACTCCCAAGTTTTTCTACGCGAACAACCATGACGAAAACCTACAAGAAAAAGTCAGGCTCAACCAGTAAGAATAAAGGGAAATTTGCCGATGGAAAACTAGGTAAACTAAAGGGCAAATACGGTAATAACTAGCGTCAAAAATTACCGCTCCAAAATCTCTTTAATATTGGGTTTAAAGTAATTTGGTCCTTTTAACACCTTACCATCCTCGCGATAAATCGGTTTACCGTCTTCTCCCAATTTACTCATGTTAGATCGCTGAATTTCATTGAAAACTTCTTCAATTTTATCCTGCATTCCATGTTCTATGATTGTTCCACAAAGGATGTAAAGCATATCACCTAAAGCATCTGCTACTTCGACTAAATCATTATTGTTGGCTGCCTCTAAATATTCTTCATTTTCTTCACGCATTAATTTATAGCGCAATAAATTTCTATCTTCTCCGATGTGAGCAGTTGGAGTATTTTTAATTCCCAATTTAAAAGCCGTATGGAATTCGTGAACTGCTGCTATTTTATCCTTCATATTCGTCTAATTTATAATTTAAGATTAGGTAATTGATTTTAAAATCCGTTTTGGCATTGCTTTCAAAGCCCATGCAATGATTCGCCATCTTTTAGTGATATACGCTACTTTTTTCTTCTTTTTAATCGCTTGATAAATTTGTCTGGTAGCCTTATCCAAAGGAGCCATCCAAAACAACTGATCTCCTAAAGCCATTGGTGTATCTACAAATCCGGGACGGATATCTGTCACATAGACTTTATTCGATTTGATACTTTTCGTTTTGATGTACAATCCTTCCAAATAGGACTTCTGATAGGCCTTAGAAGCAAAATAAACCGGAGCAGCTCTACTTCCGCGAAGCGAAGCAATGGAGGTGATTCCGACCAAATGACCAAATTGTTGTTCTTTGAATACATTATAAGCTAAGGTGTACAATTTGGTGACCCCAAGTACATTGGTTAACACACTTTGCTCTTCTTTGTCCCACTTTAACTTCGGATTGATAAATCCGACTCCAGATGATTGCACCACTAAATCAATAGTGATGAATTCATCTACAATTTCATTAAAAACTGTTTCAACCTCATCTACTTTTTGGATATCATTTTGCTTTACTAAAATCTGATCTGGAAATTCATCTTTTAGCTCTTGAAGTTTCTCCAAACGTCGCCCGGTAATTGCAACTTTATAGCCGTCTTTTACAAGAAGCTTCGTCAATTCTTTTCCAATTCCAGAAGTTGCTCCGAAAACAATGGCATGTTTCATTTTATTCGTAATTTTGCATTTGAGAAATCGCAGTTTTCTGCTGTTAGGAAGATAGTTAAAACAGCAGGGAATCGATTTAAAAAACAAAACATTTTATTCAAAAGTTTTACCCATGTTCTTAAGTGCATTTTTTACACCTGGTCGAATTGTATTCACGATTTTCTTCATTATTGCTTTTGTAAGCTTAATGATTTGGAGTTACCGTAAAGACAGTGATAATCACAATCGTTATTATAAAAATGCAGGTAAAAATGTATTGATTTATGGTAGCTTGATTCTAATCGTATTTGTAATTGTACGATTACTAGCAGGGCATTAATTAGCACGTATTACAGGAGATAGATTTTTCCTGTTCTCTTATCCATATTCCTCTTACTAGCTCAACTCGCGGATTTGATTCTTTTGAAGCGTTTCCAAACAGATGCATGAAAGAGAATATAAAGTAAAAAACAGCTCACATCCAATAAAAAGTAAAATAGACTAATTCCGCTTGGTGGATTGTTACTCGGCAAAAACTCAAAGCGTCCAAAAGCAGTCGATGGCCACTCCCAGCATCCAAAAGCCGTACCACCAATTTCCAATAAGGCGACTACAATGTACATCGTATAAAAATACAATCGATCTTTAGGTCTAAACCACAGTAGTAGAAAAACCAACAAGGTCATTAAAAATCCGAAAGTATCAGAAAAGAAAATCATATAGACAGCAGCAATTCCGATAATTACAATGGCGAAAAAATCTTCAATTTCTTTGTGATATTTTCTTGCTAACGAATCTTTACTAAAAATAAAAACCCTGCCATACAAAGCAGCATGACCAAGGGGAACATACCAGGGTACATTCTCCAATCGGTAGGTATACATCCCCAGATAAATTGAGAAAAAATATTCGCCTAAAACTCCTAAGAACACTGCATAAATCATCAATTTTCGAGTTCTTGGAAAGGCTCTTTTGTACATCCAGAAGAAACTCAATAATGCCAAGATATTTATCGGAATTTGAGAATTGACGTAATTTTCGGCGAAGTATATTCCGTCAAAAAATAGAATAACAATAAAGCCAATGAAAATCCCCACCTTTCGTAAAAAGATGAGAGAAAGCTTTTTTAAATCTTCTTTTGGAATAGCGAACAAATGCATTAACTAGCGTACTTAAAACAATCTATTGTATGATCATTTACCATTCCGGTTGCCTGCATAAAAGCATAAATAATGGTGGATCCCACAAATTTAAATCCTCGTTTTTTTAGATCTTTAGAAATTCGATCAGACAGTTCGGTTCTTGTCGGGACCTCATCTCTACTTTTGAATTGATTGATAATGGGTTTCCCACCCACATAATCCCAGATAAATTTGGAAAAAGAACCAAACTCAACTTGAATTTCCATAAATAATTTTGCATTGGTGGTTGCCGCCCGAATCTTTAATCGGTTTCGAACTATCCCTTCATTCTGAAGTAGCTTTAAGTATTTATCTTCTCCATAATTAGCAATTAATTTATAATCAAAATTATCAAATGCTTTGCGGAAATTTTCTCGCTTATTAAGGATGGTTATCCAACTCAAACCTGCCTGAAACGTTTCTAAAAACAAAGATTCAAACAAGGTTTCATCATCATAAACAGGTTTCCCCCATTCATGATCATGATACTCCTGATACAACTTACTTTCGGTAGCCCAAAAACACCGTTTTTTCATTATTTGGTATCGATAGCTTTAATTGCTGTTTGTCTTTCATTCACATACTCGAATACACCATCACCAAAGTAACCAGCTTCTTCAAGCATGATTCTAATGTCTTTATTCCATTCTTTAATTTCCACAGTTGTATTCAATTCAATAGCATAAGCAGTATTCTTATGCAGGGTATAATCGCCATTAAACGGAACACCTCCCTGAGAATCCCACATACCAATGGTAGTTCCGGCACTGTGCCCATATTTTCCTAAAGGATGCGTATAAATTGAGGGTCGCAAGCCTTCTTCTTTTCCTTGTTTCAAAGCAGTCAATAAAATTTCATTGCCCGTCACGCCTTCCTTCATATTTGAAGTTAAAATATCCTGGACTCGATTTCCAAGTTTGAATGCATCTTGCAAGAATGATGGCACTGCTGTTTCGTCATCGTTTAATACATAAGCATGTTGTTGACAATCCGTATTCAGACCGAGATAAGTAATTCCGAAATCACAATGTAACAAATCACCTTTCTGAATCACATCGATGTCCTTGCTTTTTGAAAAGGATTCTATATGAGATTTTAAGGCTTCTTTATTTCTTTGGATGTCGATTGTTGGATGAAACCAAGTTTCTAAGCCCAATTCGGTCACTTTCTGACGCATAAACCAAACCACATCATCTGTTGACGTTGTACCAGGAGTAATCACAGCAGATGAAAACGCTTCATCAATAATATCATGGGTAATTTGAACCAAATCGCGAAAATATTTCATTTCCTTTTCGGTTCTAGTTTCAATCCATCCGATTCCTAATTTTTCTGCTGAAACAAATTTATCAGTAATCTTTTTTGGCATATTGGCTTTTAACTCATCAAAATCTGTTTTTACCAATCCGTCTGCTAGGGCAAAATGGGTAGATATGTTCAATCCTATTTTCTTCGGATTGCGTTCGGATATAATTTTCTCAAGTGCTTTCCACTGATTCGGTTCTTGTTCTTTATTCCAGGCAGAACTAATACTTTTTCCAATGTCATAACGTGCAACCGCCAATCGATCTAGGGTATTTTTCTCTTTATCTCTATAAAATACAATGATGGTTCTGCGACGTGCATTTAACCAGGTAGCCGGCAACATGGTTTTCAAAATGGGATCTTCGTTGTACTCTCTAGAAATCAATAGCCACATATCGATATCTGCATCATCCATTAGCTGTGGTAACAAATTTTGAAAACGGTCTTCCAGTAATTCATCTTTTACAACGGCCCTGTCTTTTTCGTCTAAAATGGGTAATGTCTGATACGCTTCCTCTTTTTTATCGCAACTTACAACAGCTAAAAAAAGAAAGAAAATAATAGAAAATCTCATGTTTTATTGGCTTAATTAAGAATTGAAATTTACTGTTAAAACCGTTAAAAAGCAATG
>JALQZD010000110.1 GCA_023258495.1 Polaribacter sp. | reverse complement strand
TCACTACCTATAAATAGGGAGTGTTTTTTTGTATCATATTGATAATCAGGGATAAAAAAAATTCCTATACAATAGTTTTACCTTTCTAAAATACTCAATCTTAATTTTTCAAAAAAATTTAAAACGTCATATTTTTCTTTTAAACTAAAAAACCGAGGTAGTTTCCTCGGTTTTTTCGCACTAAATATACTATATGCTAGTTTATCGCAATCTATCAACAGATTTTACAAGATCTTCATCCTTCTTAATGGCGCTATTGGCTAATAAAATAAATCCAATAGATATTAACGGTAAGAACATCCCAATATCTTTCTTCGAAACGGCAGCTTCTCCAGATAATGTTAGTATCAGATATGCAAATAAACCTAACAAAATAAGGTTTATCAAAATTGTTAATTTCCCTAAATTCATTTGCAAATTTCGATTACTGAATTTAAGAATTGTAAATAACGGCAATAATGCTGAGATTAAAAATAATATGGGTACGAATTTTAGAGAAATATCCGAATCAGATAATAAATCCATCGCTCGAACTCCGTCGACATTCGTATTCCACAGATCAAAGAAAAAAACCATCACCCCAGAAGAGATAAAGGCGAGGAATAAATATATAGTCTGAATTCTCTGTATCATTTATCACAACAAAATTAAACTTCTTTTTTTAAAAAAGAAAAGTTGGAACTTAAAAAAAAACTATATATTTGTACCTCAACCGCGCAAAATGATTGTGCCAAGCGATGCACGATTAATTCATTTGAACTTAGTATTGAAGAGACGCAAATTATTACAATTTAATTTTATATAAATGTTCGAAATTTCTGAACTAAAAGAAAAGACACTTACTGATTTACAAGTAATTGCCAAAACTGTAGGACTTTCAAAAGTAAGTCAGTTAAAAAAGCTTGATCTGATTTATCAAATATTGGATACTCAAGCCTCAGCTACCAATTCGGAGAAAGGAGCAGAAAATACTGCTGATAAACCGAAACGTAAGCGAATTTCAAAAAGCAAAGGAGACCCTGCTACCAATACAAAAAGTACAGTCAATCAAAATGGCAGTGCTCCAAATACTAAAAATAGTAGACCTTCGAATACGAATAAAAACCAGCAAAACGGAGCTGACAATTCCAAAAAAGAGAATACAACTCAGAAATCTGGTCCACAAAATTCAAATCCAAAAAACCCGAAGGCCAAAGATTCTCATCAGAAGTCTTCTGGCAAAAATCCGAAGAATGGTAATAAGTACCGTGATCCAGATTTTGAATTTGATGGTATTATCGAAAGTGAAGGTGTATTGGAAATGATGTCTGACGGCTATGGATTCTTGAGATCATCCGATTACAATTATTTATCATCTCCAGATGATATTTATGTTTCTCAATCACAGATTAAACTCTTCGGATTGAAAACAGGTGATACTGTACGAGGAAATGTTAGACCCCCAAAAGAAGGTGAGAAATACTTCCCTTTAATTCGTGTGTCAAAGATAAATGGATTAAATCCAAATGTTGTTCGAGATCGAGTATCCTTTGAACACTTAACTCCTTTATTTCCTCAGGAAAAATTCAATTTAGCAGAAAGAGGAAGTTCTCTTTCCACACGAATTATTGATTTATTTTCTCCTATTGGTAAGGGACAAAGAGGAATGATTGTAGCACAACCTAAAACAGGTAAAACGATGTTATTAAAGGATGTTGCTAACGCCATTGCGGCCAATCATCCTGAAGTATATCAAATCGTTCTCTTAATAGACGAACGACCTGAAGAAGTTACAGATATGCAGCGAAGCGTTAAAGGAGAAGTTGTCGCTTCCACTTTCGATGAGCCAGCAGACAAACACGTACGTGTGGCAAATATCGTATTAGAAAAAGCAAAACGATTAGTTGAATGTGGACACGATGTCGTGATTTTATTAGACTCGATTACTCGTTTAGCAAGAGCCTACAATACCGTTGCTCCAGCATCAGGAAAAATTCTTTCTGGTGGTATTGATGCCAATGCATTACACAAACCAAAACGTTTCTTCGGAGCAGCGCGTAATATTGAAGGTGGTGGGTCATTAACCATTATAGCAACTGCTTTGACCGAAACCGGCTCGAAAATGGATGAAGTAATCTTTGAGGAATTCAAAGGTACTGGTAATATGGAACTTCAGTTAGAAAGAAATATAGCTAACAGAAGAATATATCCAGCTATTGACTTAATCAAATCTTCTACGCGTCGTGATGACCTATTATTGGATGAAAAAACGGTTCAGCGTATGTGGGTTTTAAGAAAATACCTTGCAGATATGAATCCAATTGAAGCCATGGAGTTCATCAATGAGAAAATTAAATTCTCCAGAAGTAACGATGAGTTTTTAATCTCCATGAACGGATAATCACAATACATAGAGATAAAAAAATCCGCTTTCTAACGAAAGCGGATTTTTTAATGCTATAAGAATACTTTTAATTCGCACTGTACATCAGTGCTCTGTTATCTTCAATTTCAGACGCTTCTTTTAAAGCGGTATAGATTCTAAATGTAGATCTTCTTCTTGCCTCTGTTAATTGATTTCTATTCGTTTCGTAATTTGGCAATGCAACAGGGTCCTCTTTCTTGGTTACTTGGAAAGCGAATACTCCTTTATCTCCAACTACTCTCGTATACACTTTGTTTAACTCCGCATTGTACATAGCACCGACAACTTTAGGCTCTACTCCAATTCCTGGTAATGTTGGACTTTTTAACGTAACTCCATTTGCAGATCTTACACTCGATTTAAGCGCATTAGCAATATCTTTTAATTCACCACCTGCGAATTTCTCTTTTAAAATTTCTGCTTTTTTCTCATTCAATACAATTGGTCTAACTCTACTTGTTGCCTTTTCAACAGACATTAGTCCTTTTGCTGTTTTCCCTGATAAAGAAGCTACAACATAACTACCTTCCAAATCAAAACGTTTGAAGTTTCCGATTTCTGTAGATGACCCAAAGGCCCAGCTTACAATTTGTCTTTGATTTCCTAAACCAGGTACATTTTCATCTAAGGTTTTCATACCGACAGCTGGTTTAGGAGTATATCCTTTATTCTTAGCTGCTAATGCGAAATCGTTGGTGTTTGTAACCTCTAGGGCGAACTCCTGAGCTTTTGTATACACAGCATTTTCTGTTGCTTCAGAGGGCACAATCTGTTTAGCAAAAGTCGCTAATTTCAATACTCGTTGATAATTTTTTTGACCATCAATACGTATTACGTGGTATCCGAAAGGAGTTTCAACTACATCTACTTTTCCTTTTCTGTTGGTGAAACAAAAATCTCTAAATGCCGGAGTCATTCTATTGTAATTGAACCAATCTAAATCCCCACCTTTTTCAGCACTACCTCTGTCAGAAGACAAATTTTTAGCTATATCAGCAAATTTTCTTTTGCTTCTTTTCACAACAGTTAAAATACTATCTGCCAATTTCTTTGCAGCCTCTTTAGTTCGAGTTACATCAGCAGCAGCTCTTTGTGCTCCAACATATGGAATTAAGATATGACTAGCTCTTGCAGAATCTGGCATTCTTGACTCTTCTACTACTTTAGATAACTTGAAGTATTCTTTGTCTTTATAAGGACCAAAAACATCACCAACTTTCGTAGCAAATAAATCGTTACTGATTTCCTGATTTACGTAGCTTATAAATTGGAAGTTCGGATTGATATCTAAATCAGAATCATTTTCAGATAATAATAACTTCTCATCTTGTGACTCTTTCAAGTCATTCGCTAACGATCCTACTTCTGCTTTGATTGTATCTTCATCCGATTTTGTTGGCTCGATTTTAAACTGAACATAAAAGATATCTCTCATATCTTCAACTTTAAAATCTTTCTCATTGGCAGAAATATAATCTTTAATTTCTGATTTTCTTATTTTAACTAAACTGTCAGGAACACTAGAATACGGCACATATACATATTGGCCAGTAATTTTTGTGTTGTCGATAAGGTATTCAAACTCACTTTCTTTTAAAGAAGCACCTAATCCTGCAGATACTAAATTATTGTATGTATTCGTCTCAGAATTATCACGAACTTGAGTCATGTAATTTGACCATTGAATCCAAAGCGGTTGATTGTTTTCCTTAGTGTCAGCTAAAAATGTTTTGAACTTATTTTCGTCAAATTGACCAAGTTCATTTTGATACTGTGGATTGTTTTGAACAAAAGGAGCGCTGATAATTTCATTCCAAACATCTTCTTCACCGATGGTAATACCAGCTTCAATTAACTGTTTTTGATAAATCTTTTTGCGCAACATATTATCCCAAACAACCTTCGCTGCTTGAATATCCGAAACACGGCCTCCATTTTGTTGTCTGTAGCTATCCAATTCTTGAATAAACTCTTGTCTCGAGATTGTTTCTCCATTTACTTCTCCAATTTCATTAATCTTTGAAGAATTAAAAAAATCTGTTAAGGTTGATGGATCTAATACAAAAGCAAATAACGCTAATCCAATCACAAGAATTAAGAACAAAGACCTATCTCTAATTTTTGATAAAACTGCCATTCTACATTAATTTAATTTCAGTTGGCGAATATACGATTTGGTATTCAATATTACAACCAAATTAAAGCTTTAAAAACCTTTAAAGAATTGATTTTTAGTTAAAAAAGAAGGAAGTGAGTTAATCTTCTAGATGAAAAGCATTTAGATTGATTTCATCAATTTTCGAACCACTGGTTTTCAAGATTTTTATCTTGAAGTTTTCAATTTCTAGCTCCTCGTTCTCTTCGGGTATATCCTCAGTGTGATTAATGATGAATCCACCTAAGGTTGAATAGGCTTCAGACTTTGGAATACTTAAGTTATAGGTTTCATTGACATAATCGACTTCCAATCGAGCTGAGAAATTAAACTCATGATCACCTATAACCTCTTCTCTAAATTCCTGAACGTCATGCTCATCTTCAATCTCGCCGAACAACTCTTCTACGATATCTTCTACTGTAATAATACCAGATGTTCCGCCGTATTCATCAATAACAACAGCCACACTTTTTCTTTTTTTCGTCAGTAAATTCAGGAGGTCACTAATCATCATTGACTCTGGAACCAATTCAACAGGTAAAAGAATAGATTTGATTGTTTTCGGTCTTTTAAATAATTCAAAAGCGTTTACATATCCTAAAATATCATCCAATGAATTCTTATGAACGATTACTTTAGAAAGACCTGTTTCTACAAATCGGTCTTTAAGATTATCCACATTATCAAAAATATCTACGGATACGATTTCAGTTCTAGGAACCATTATTTCCCTGGCTCGGACATTGTGAAACTCAAGAGCGTTTTGAAATATTTGTATTTCCGAGTCTAGTTCTTCGCGATCCGCACCTGTTTCGATTTGTTGCGAAATATAATTTCCAAGTTCCTCTTTACTAAATTCAGTTTGTTGAATATCCTTATCCGTTTTGAAAACTACCTTCAAAAAGAAATCAGAAATTCCAGAAATAACGGTTGAGAAAAAGTGAAAGATGTAATAGAACATAAAGGCTGGAATCGCAAAAATCTTCAATACATCATTCGCATAAATTCTAAAAATGGCTTTAGGCAAAAACTCAGCAGTTACCAAAATTACCAATGTTGAAATGACAGTTTGAAGCAAGAGAATGCTGAAATCATTCAATCCTTCAACGGGCAATAATTGCAATAAAAACTGACCCATGTAGTAACTGTAGATTACGAGAGCAATATTATTACCAACCAGCATCGTGGTGATAAATCGAGATGATTTTTTGGTGATTCGAGATAAAATTTTGGCAATAATTCCTTCTCTTTTCTTCTCTAGTTCAATATGAAGCTTATTCGAAGAAACGAAGGCAATTTCCATTCCAGAGAAAAATGCTGAAAGCAGAATGGATGTAATTATTATAGGAATGTCAAAGTCCAATTATTTCGATTGGTTTTGATTTCTTTTTTCGATTTTCTTTCTAAAAAACCGTTTAAAGAAAAACACTAACGTAATAAAGATAGCAAATCCAATTAAAAGATATGCCTTGGATGAGTTTTCCTGAAGTACAGCAATTCCCTCAATGAAACAGATAATTGCAATTAGTAAATAACCGTATTGAAAAAATTTCCAAGCTTTAAACATTTATTCTTCGTTTGTTTTAATTCGACCTGTTGTTTTCTTTGCCAAGTGTTTGGATAAATCGTCTTTTGACTCAAAACCTATTCCTTCAATGGTATCCTGGCTCTCTGTTGTTAATCTAAATTTCTTTTCAGAAATAAAATAATGTTGTATCTCATCCCAAAAAAGTTGTTCGGTTTCTAATTTCGACTTATCGGTATGATTGATGACCACAACATTGCCTCGTATTTCTGAAATTGAAGTACGTGGGTAATTTAAAGCAAAATTACCTGTAATTGTTACGGAGTCTTGACCTTTATTTTTAAAATTAACGATGGTAATTCCTTTTGGAAACTCAGTATAAGGATGACCTTTTCTATTGCTGTAATCGAGCATTAAGGGAGTAATTAATTTTGAAGTAATTCTTCCCGAGTCTTTATATACGTGATAGGCATCTCTGGCTTTCCCTACCGGCAAGTTTTTATCTGCTAGAAAATCTCTTACTTCTTGGGTATTATTGGAACACGAAAAAAGCATTGCTGTGCCTACAACAACAATGCTTTCTTTTATGTACTTGATATTTATTTTCACTTTCTTAAGGCACCCTTACAGTTTGTCCAATCCAACACTTAATGGTATACGGATCGCCTGAGTTAAAACCTGCAGTAAAGATGACTGTTTTATTCGGAACATTTCCTGCATAAGATCTGATGTACTTCCTAGCTACTGATTCAATACTTGGATCCACAGCTAAAGCTCTTCTCGCCTGCTGTAAGGCAGCTACGTATACCATACGCTTCTCAAACTCCCCTTTTCCACATCTGTTCGCACTTGATTGGTATAATCTACCAATGAATAAATATGCTTTTCCGAAGTTCGGATTGTATTTGATAGCATCATAAGCCAATGATCTTGCTTTCGATAATTGCCCTCTATTTTTAGCAGCTTCTGCAAATTTTAATTTGTATTTCGCCTTTTTAAAAGGATCTGTCTCTAGGTCAAATGCTTTTTGACGCATGGCGGTCGCACCTGAAGCATCTCCATTCTTTTCTAGGATACCAGCATAAAAAGAATAGGCATCAGATGAAGGCGCCGCCTCGGCATATGCCTTCGCTAAAGTCTCGAATAATGGATCTTCCTGACATCCCTTGTTAAACATTCTAGACACCGCTCTTCTTAACCATTGCGCATTACCTTTGTTAACCTCAAAATCTCTTTGGTACAATGGAACAAGTCTTTCACAAGTCGCAATCTCCGAGATGATATTATCTAAACCACCTTCTACCATTCCTAAAGCTTTCGAGTTAATGCTATACGCTCTTAATCTTCTTTTCTCTTTAGCATCTAATACCTTAGTTGAATCTTTAGTTAACTGGCTAATTTTCTTAGCGTAGTCATCCAATTTTTCCCCAACAGATTCCACAACATCATCATAGGTATCAAAAACTCTTTGCGGCTTAACGTCTTTGTATTTGTCTGTAACTCCTTGGAAGTATCTGTAAATATTCTTTACGCTCATATCCTTTGGAGAAATTTGATATGCTTTTTCTAATAAAGAAAATATTTCATCATTACTAGCTAGTTTATTTTTAGCTAAATAGGTTGCGTAATCGCTGTGTACTTTAGCCGGATTGTTTTTAGGAAAATATTGTAAACGCTGCTCATAAACTCTCTTTGCTAATACTGGATCTTTTCGAACATCTTCGGCAATTGTTGCTCCATACTTGTAGATGTTCACTGATAAATCTTGACAGTTATCCATTAAATATATCCAGTTCTCATAGGCCGCTGTATAATTCTTCGATTGAAAATCTGGTTTAAACAGATTGTATTTAATAGTACATTCTCTTTTTTTATCATCCTGGGCATTGGTTTTTGCAGAGACAATAAAAAAGGACATTGCCAGTAAAAACGTAATTTTCTTCATTTTTTAAATTTTTAATTAGTCAATTCTTCTCTTTATGAACCAGTTAACGTCGGTCAAAGATAAGCTTAATCTCAGATTAAGGTAATTTTCCTGGATCAAATTATTATCTGTAGATCCGCGTTTTCCGTATTCAAAACCTACATTCATGGTTGATAGTCTTTTTAGTGGTATACCTAATCCAAAAGATATGCCAAAATCTTTTATTTCACTGAAATTGGAATTCGTACCCGATCCATCAACGAGTAAACCGGTATTTTCCATTCGTATTCCAAAACGATATGTTATTCTGTCAAAGTAGCTCGAAATTGAATTGATTTTTGGAATGTAAAATCCACCTATTCCAATTCGGTTGGAGTTTCCATATCTAAAAGCTGTATTTGTTGTGCTTAAAAATCCCGAAGTCTGATAGGCATCTTGCGTTTCATATTCAACACCTGCATACCACTTATCTGTTTTACCGATACCAATTCCTAAAGTGGATTTTAATGGCATTTGAAAAGTTCCTGATATCCCAGATGTAGATAAGGTATCACGTGGTATTTGAGCAGCACCTAATAGAATCACAGAATATAAATAATCGTCACCATTCACTCTCATTTCATTAGATAATTTTACAGCCGCACCTGCTGTTATTGTCAAATCATCCTTTACAGCTTTCTTGTACTGGGCTCCTAATTGAATTGCGCTTCCTCTCACCTGAGTAATTTCCTCGTATTTAGTTCCCAAGGATAGACCAACCCGCTGATCAATAATGGTGTTATTGATATTTCCGAAATTAAAACTTGCTTTCGCCCCTAAGGCTAAATCTTTGAATAGCAAGAAACCAAGATTAAAATAAATTCTATTTACTCCCCCGTTACCTTCAAATAACGACAGCTCAGTTATGTCTCCATTGGCATCTAAAATTGTATTCTCAAGTTCGTAACCTACAGAAGAAACGGGCTGAATTCCGACTCCAAATCCTGCTTTTTTTCCTATTGGAAATCCAATCCCGACATAATTAAAAGTAGTTAATGAAGAACTCTGTGTTGAAGTTGCAGATTTTAATTTCAATTCTTTATGAGTCCCTCCAAAACCATAGGTTGTATACCTAAGATTTGCAATCGCCGCTGGATTCGTAAAATTCAAATATTTATAGTGGCTGAAGGCCACACCAATACCACCCATACTTGCTTGTTCTACAGTAACAGGACTAAACTCTTCACCAATTCCAAAAAAAGAATACGGAGAAAGTGATGTTCTTTGAGCTAAAAAAGAGGTAGAAATTAGTAAAGTAAAAAGGACTAAAAACTTTTTAATCATAAATTGTGATTGAGAATCAATATTTCGTTTAAACCAACGACTAGAAAATTTTGATTGGCAAATATGCCACTTTTTAATTGTTTAGACAAAAAATTTGAGTCTCCTCCTGTTAAAACTACTGTTAAATCAGGATAATTTTGTCGGTATTGATTTATAACTCCCTCAATTTCATGAATTACACCGAAAACCACCCCCGAATGAATACTTTCATCTGTTGATTTTCCAGTTGAATTATCGGGTACTTTAATCGACAGTTTTGGCAATTTTGCAGTAAATGTATGCAGTGACTTGTATCTCATTTCTAGACCAGGTGCAATTGCCCCACCCAAGTATTCATTATCGCTAGTTAAAAAGTCATACGTAATACAAGTACCAGCATCAATCACCAAACAATTTTGATTCGGAAATAATGTACTCGCGGCAGCCACCAATGCAACACGATCTATTCCTAAAGTTTTAGGGGTACCATAAAGGTTTTCAAATGGTAACTTCGCTTCTGCTGATACCGTAAAAAGGGTGACCAATTTTTGAATGTTCTTCAATTGTTTGGTTTCAATATCAGAAACAGAAGACATCACCAAATATTCAATCTGATGGGTAGAAATGATATTCTCTATATCTTCGTTAAAATTGATATTTTCAATCACGAAGGTTTTCAGTATAGCATGTCCCTGAAAAACAGCAGCTTTTGTTCTCGTATTTCCAATATCAACAGCTAAGTTCACATCTCTAATTTTGGTGTCTGAAAATTAAAATACATTTTTTTACTTTTGTTTGGCAGGATATAAAAATACGTTTTATATTTGCATCCGCTGAAAAGCTGGTGCCTTAGCTCAGTTGGTAGAGCAAAGGACTGAAAATCCTTGTGTCCCTGGTTCGATTCCTGGAGGCACCACTTAAAACCCGAACTTCCGTTCGGGTTTTTTTATATCATTTGTAACGTACTTATCTCTAATTTGGTGAGTTCTCTCCAATGACCTCGAGGTAAATTTTTCTTGGTCAATTGAGCAAAAATCACTCGGTCTAGTTTTACCACTTTATACCCTACATGTTCAAAAATCTTTCTTACAATTCTATTTCTTCCCGAATGAATCTCAATTCCAACTTCCGTTTTTGATTGTCCTTCTATAAAGGATACAGCGTCAATAAACACTTTTCGTCCTTCAATAATTACATCTCCTCTTAATTTTTCAAGATCTTTCAACGTGAATTTTCGATCTAACGAAGCATGATATAACTTTCGAACATTATGTTTTGGATGTGTAAGCTTTTTCGCCAAATCACCATCATTGGTAAACAATAGCAAACCAGTGGTATTCCGATCCAAACGCCCTACCGGATAAATACGCTCTTTTGTTGCATTCCCCACCAAATCCATCACCGTCCGTCTTCCGCGATCATCATCCATGGTGGTAATGTAATTCTTTGGCTTATTTAACAAAACATATCGTTTTTGTTCGGCGGCAATTGTTGTACCATCAAACTTCACCACATCTGAAGGCTGTACTCGATAACCCATTTCAGTTACCAATTTCCCGTTCACAAGAACGCTTCCCTCCTGAATATAAACATCGGCTTCTCTTCTGGAGCAGATTCCAGCATTGGCTATGTATTTGTTTAGACGAATACCTGTATTTGAATTGGTGGTTTTTGCTTTGTTTGTTTTCTTCGGACGATCAGAAAACTTGCGATTCTCATGTCGTCGTCCCGACGATTTTTTATTAGAATTCATTGTAGTAAAATTTGTGCAAAAGTAGTTAAATCAAATGATAACCAAGTTTATTTATCACTTTTTCAACGATTAAGCTCGTATCAATTAAAACGAGACTTAGCACACCAGCCAGCAGTAATAATTTTAAAATGTTATGAATAAACCGATAATGTTTGATTGAATTGGATTTTAAAAGGTAAAGCCCCGTGCACAAAATTACTAGTAAGGCAAGATAAAAGTAATAACGCATCTGCCCCAACTCAGGATAACTGAATAAAAGTACAATAGGAATCAGTGTGCTAATTAATAAAACCAAAGACAATTGTTTTGACCTGGATTCCCCATAGGCAATTGAAAAGGTTTTATAGTTATTTACGAGTGCCCCCTTAAAACTTTCTAAGTCTTTAATCAATTCCCTTACCATCAGTATAAGAAAGAGAAAAATAGCGTGAACAAAAATAATTTGACTAAAGTTTTTGAAATGAATAAAAACCACAAAAAATGGCAGGATAGTGAGGATGGTCGCTGACAGTAATCCAAAAAATGGATAGTTCTTCAACTTATGTGAATACAACCAAATCCCCGTGATATACACCACAAAAAACACCGCTGCTCGCCATGACACCAATAATCCAAACAAAAATCCTAAACCATTTAAAATGAAATACAAGGTAAGTTTAGTCTCTTGTTTGACGTAATTATCAATTCGTGTTTTAATTGGTCTATTGATGCGATCTACCTTGTCGTCATAAAAGTCATTGATAATATAACCTGCAGAAACAACACAAATAGTTGCTAATATCAAATAATGCAAATGCAGATCAAAAAGAATTTGAGATAATGATTTATCCGGAGAAAAAATGAAGATTGATGCCAGATATTGAGCGGTGACTAAGACTAAAACATTATAGCCTCTTACTACAGAAAATAAACTGAAAAATGTGAGTAAAATGGATTTTATATTTGAAGGCATGATACCAATTAGAATCTGTAAACCAACTCTAACTTATACTGCTCTAAACTCTTTTTCGCCTTTTCAAAATCTTCGGTAAAGCCAAGAATATATCCTCCACCGCCAGAACCACATAGTTTTAAGTAATAATCATTGGTATGCAATCCTTGTTCCCAAACTTTATGAAAAGCTTTTGGAATCATAGGCTTAAAGTTCTTTAATACCACTTTCGATAATTTTTTAACATTACCAAACAAAGAATTTACATTTCCATTTAGGAAGTCTTCAATACAAGCGTCAGTGTACGTCGAAAACTCCTCACTAAGCATCTTTCGGAATCCTTCTTTCTTCATCTTATTCATGAAGATATTCACCATAGGCTCTGTCTCACCAATTTGTTCAGAATCTAACAGGAATACGGCACCTTTCCCTTCTTTTTGAGATGGGATTCCCGCCGGTTCAATATTTTCTTTACTATTAATTAATATCGGTAAACTCAGATAGCTGTTTAGCGGATCTAGGCCAGAACTTTTCCCATGAAAAAAAGATTCCATTTCAGAAAAAATCTTTTTAAGCTCTAGTAATTTATCGCGAGTCAGATTCTCAAGAACAGTGGTTTTTTCAATGGCATATTTGTCATAAATTGATGCAACCAGAGCACCGCTACTTCCCACGCCATACCCTTGAGGAATAGAAGAATCAAAATACATTCCTTTATTCAAATCAGCTTCAAAGGCATCAAAATCAAAAGAAACCAAATCAGAATTGAGATCCTTTAAGTAGTGAAAAAACTTTCGAAGTCCTTCGTTGGAACTCGTCGCCGCCTCATTCAGATCTGTACTAATTTTCAGCGCTCCCCTAAAGTTATTGTAGGGAATAGCTAATCCCTTGGAATCTTTTATGATTCCATATTCACCAAACAAAAGGATTTTGGCGTAAAATAAAGGACCTTTCATAGATAAATCTTTGCAGCAAATTTAGGGATTATAATGTTAACTTCGCGTTAGTACTCATTTTTATAATAGGTCTTCCAAATCCCTACTTTTTCACCTTTGCTGTATTTTCCTTTTTGTTTAATTTTTCCAGTTTTGTAAAACACCTTCCAGTTTCCTTCTCGCGATCCATTCACGAATTGACCGAATTCTCTGAGTTCACCTGTATCGTAATATTCATAAAAATTACCAACGGGTTCACCGTTCTCAAATTTCATTTTTCGGAATATATTTCTATTCTTGTAATAATAGGTGATATCACCATCTAATTTCGCACCAACTTTGTAATACTTGGCCTTCGCCTGGGTGGTCTGTTTTAAATTTTCATCTAACCAAATAATCTCTTGGGTCGTTGAAGCCATAAAAAAAACAGCAACGACAACGATTAAGGTTTTAGACAAATTTTTGAATTTTTTGGTTGAATTCATTTAACTAACAAGCTGAGCTCCTTGGCCCACCTCATCACAAATGTAATGATTTTTTTGACAGTGCTTTGACAGCTTATCTTCAATAAATTGCAGCACTTTCTCCTCTTCGAATTTCGGATACAACACATGCACATTAGCTCCGGCATCAAGGGTAAAACAAATCTTACTGTTATTTTCTTCTCGATAGCTCCAAATCTTATTGATAATTTCTAACGTATTCGGCTTCATCAAAATGAAATAAGGATCACTTGTCATCATCATCGCATGTAGGGTTAATGCTTCACTTTCAACAATACTAATAAATGACTTAAAGTCTCCATTTTGAAGTATTTCAGACAATTTACTCAAATTGTTATTGGCTTGTTTAAATCGTTCCTCAGCGAAAGGATGATTGAACATTAACTGATGACCAACGGTACTAGAAACTTGTTTCACTCCTTTATCGACCAATAAAATAGTATCGCAATATTCCTTAAAGTTCGAATGAACTTCAAAATTAAAGGGTACTCCAAATAAATCGGAACTACCTGCAATTCCTTCATGTTCGCCCCAAACCACTAACGGACCTTCAATACTTCGACTTGCAGACCCCGATCCAAGTCTTGCCAAAAAAGATGCTTTCTGCTTAAAAAAAGCAGTTTCCATTTCGGAGGTTAATTCCTTTTCTAAACTCATTACACAAAGCGCTAATGCAGACAGACTGCTTGCTGAGGATGCAATTCCGCTGCTGTGCGGAAAGGAATTCTCAGATGAAA
>JALQZD010000055.1 GCA_023258495.1 Polaribacter sp. | reverse complement strand
GTTTTACCAAAAAGTGGTCCGTACCACACGAAACCAATAACCATTGGCACCAATGCAGCTAACCCTAAAATTCCGAAACTTATTTCCATGATCAGTTGTTTTTGATTGATAATCAAATATAAAAAAAATAGCTTCTTCATTATATGAAGAAGCTACCTCATTAGCTGTTGGGTATTCCTACTTGAATTTCAACGACCTTCCGATGGCCTCTAGTTCAAAAAGAAACGCACGTTTATTAATAGACGGAGCATACGTGAAGCCCTCGAAAACAATTAACCTGTTTTTTTCTTTATCCACGATGGTATAATTTAGAAACGGGCCTGCCATAAAATCATTTTTCACCTCCCATTTACCACGTGTTTCAAACGCCTTTTTTCCTGCTATTTCCGTATCAAAAGTATATGGAGTATAGGCCTCCTCTGTAATCATATACATGCCCTCCCGAGAACCTGGGATATATACTTTTCCGATGCTATCGCGGATTCTAGAAATGCTTTCGGCAATTTTGCTTTCCGCCATGAGCGGCAATGAATACACCAAAATATTATTACTCCCCGTTTTCGCAATTCCACTTAACAGGTGTTGTCTTAGCCACAAAAACTCACCGGTATCATCAACGGTTTTGAACTTATCGTGTATGGTTAAAGATAATCCTAGATTTTCCAAGGTTTTATATTTTGAATCATCAAGACGTTCCTTTTCAAAAAGCCCTTGCACATATCTAACATCAGAAGCTAAAAAGGTCTTAACAATATCCGACTTGCGTTTTTCGAACATATTTAAAATACTCTGCTCATTAGTTCCCTGGAGATAAATAATCGTTTGAGGTCTGGCGTAAACATCTCTTTTTACAACAAATGCCTCTTTTTCAGCTTTTGTAACGAAAAGAACATTTCTATGGTATTTCATCATTGATCCAAAACCTCTTGGGTCTAACTGCGAAACCGATAAAATAGGTTCTGGCTGTGGTAAACCCACTTGCAGTTCACCAAAGGTATTTCGCATTGATTTACCAATGTTTCCATCCCAATCGGTTGTTTTGGTAACAATCAGGATTTTGTTGATTTTACCCACGGACGGATTTAGAATGTAAGCATCATTACCCTTGCAGGAAAATAGGGCTAAAAAAAGTAGCGCGTATAGTATTCTCATCGGATTAACTTTTATAGATTTTTAATTTGGTTCCTGGTTTCAAACTTTTAGCACTCCAAATATTATTCCACTTTTTAATTTGATCCACAGAAACATTTTTGAATTTCTTAGCAATAATCCAAAGAGAATCTCCATTCTTTACTACGTAAATATCGTATTTATTGCTCGTATTGGTTGTTTTAGCTGTTTTTGATTTTGGTTTTGATACGTTCTGATAGCGCGATGCAGGAATTTTTCTCGGAAAAATGTACAATCGCTGCCCTACCCGTAATCGGCTACTTTTTAATCGATTCCACTGTTTAATCTGACTGATTTTTACCCCAAATTTCTCTGCAATTTTACCTAAATAATCACCGCTTCGAACTCGATATGAAATGCGCTTATCCATTTCAAAATACTTCGGTAACGGCTTTTCTCTTGATTGATCTTCTGCATCAGCTAAAGCGTATAATTGTTGCTCTTTATCCAAGAAATCAATAATTCTAGTTTTGGGCAGCCTTACTGCATAATTTCTTCCTTCAACATATGGAATGATATTCAATTTATACGACGGATTTAGAGCTTCTAATTGCTGTTCATCAATATCTAATACTTCAGAAATTTGATCAAAAGAAACGGTTCTCTTGACACGTACGGTATCGGTTTGAAAATTGAAAAACTCAGGAACTTCAGGATAAATCTTATGTTCATCTGCGTATTCAAAAATGTATAAAGTGGAATAAAAAGCAGGGACATATCCAGCCGTTTCAATAGGTAAGAAAGGTCTGATATTCCAATAATTCTTATAGCCTCCAGATCGCTTTATCGCCTTACTTACATTTCCTGGCCCTGAATTGTATGCCGCTAAAGCCAAGTCCCAATCACCAAATATTTTGTATAACTGACTTAAGTATTTGCATGCCGCAATCGTCGCTTTCTCTGGATTATATCTTTCATCTACATAAGAACTTACTTTCAAGTCAAATTGACGACCAGTTCCGTACATAAATTGCCACATCCCAGATGCCCCAACTCGAGATCTTGCTCGAGGTTTTAATGCCGATTCTACTATGGCCAGATACTTCATCTCAAGAGGAATATCGAATTGATCTAAGTATCTCTCAAACATCGGGAAATAATATCTGGCCTTGGCCATTAGAGCAGGATAATACTTCTTTCGATAGCGTAAATAGCTATTAATTACTTTCTCTAAAGCAGGATTAAACTCTAAATTAAATGGAGTCTCAGCATTTAATTTACTCAATCTCGATTTGAGCAGGTCCGTGGTTAAAGTCAATTGCTCGTTACCTACAATGTCTTTATCATCAATGATGTATTCAAGTGTATCAATTAAGGGTGAAGAAAACTTCTCCTCAATTACTAAACTGTCGATTTTCTTTAAATCAGTATCGGTGAAAAAGTCGGTTGGATTCGGATTGTTAATTGAATCCTTTGGAATGAATAAAGTATCTTTTTGAACCGATCGAATCGTATCTGTTTGTTGCTGACAAAAGATTGAAGTAGAGAAAAACAGAGCAAATAAGTATCGCATCATTCTAATTAAAATTTAATTCCAGTACTATGGGACAATGGTCGGAATGCTTTACCTGAGTTAAAATGTATGCGGTATCAATCATGTTTTTCAAAGGTTCAGATACCATGGCGTAATCCAATCGCCATCCTTTATTGTTTGCTCTGGCATTTGCTCGATAACTCCACCAAGAATATTCTTGCTTGTCAGGATTTTTAAATCGGTAACTATCGATAAATCCGCTATCGATAAACTTCCCTATCCATTCGCGCTCTTCGGGTAGAAAACCAGAAACACCTTTCATTTTTGGGTTATGAATATCTATCTCTTCGTGACAGATATTGTAATCTCCACACACAATAACATTCGGTATCTTCTTTCGTAATTCATTCATGTACTCCTGGATTTCATCCATGTAATTTAATTTGAATTCCAAACGGTCAAGGTTGGTCCCAGAAGGCAAATACATACTCATAATTGAGCATTCATCGTAGTCTACTCTCACATTACGACCTTCAAAATCCATCGTTTCTATTCCTGTACCGTATTCCACATGATTGGGTTCTTTTTTACAAAAAATTGCTACGCCAGAATACCCTTTTTTCTGAGCAGAATACCAATACTGATACGGATAACCTGCTTTTGTAAACGCATCAGTATCCACTTGGTCTTTTTGTGCCTTCGTCTCTTGAATACAAATCACATCAGGTTCTGCAACTTTTAACCAGTCAATAAATCCTTTTTTCAAGGCCGCACGGATTCCATTTACATTGTAGGATATTATTTTCATTAAAATAGTTTACGTTTTAGTTTTAAAGAATTATAGTACCATTTCAGGGATATCCCCTTCTACGACCAATTTACCTTCGGTTGCTTCCTGAATTTGTTCAACAGTTACTCCAGGTGCTCTCTCCAGTAAATGAAATGCACCATCCATTACGTCTAAAACGGCAAGATTGGTAACGATTTTTTTAACACATCCGACACCGGTTAAAGGCAGAGAACACTCTTTTAATAATTTAGATTCCCCCCGTTTGTTGGTGTGCATCATGGCTACAATAATATTTTCTGCAGAAGCTACTAAATCCATCGCACCACCCATTCCTTTGACCATTTTTCCTGGAATTTTCCAGTTGGCAATATCTCCGTTATGAGCAACCTCCATTGCTCCTAAAATGGTTAAATGAACATGTTTACCACGAATCATGGAAAAACTAGTTGCAGAATCAAAGAAACTGGCTCCTGCTAAGGTGGTAATAGTTTGCTTACCAGCGTTGATAACATCAGCATCTTCTTCTCCTTCAAAAGGGAAGGGCCCCATCCCTAAAACTCCGTTTTCACTTTGAAATTCAACTTCTATATCCTCTCGAACAAAATTAGCCACGAGGGTAGGAATACCAATCCCAAGGTTTACATAAAAACCGTCTTTTACTTCTCGTGCAATTCGTTTGGCAATACCGTTCTTATCCAACATAACTTCTAAATTAGTTGATTTGATAATTTGAAAATTATCTATTCTTCGAAGAAGAAATAATTTTACTTATTATCTTAATTATTGTTTTCAACTCTATAAATAATTCTTTGCTTGGATTCAGATAAAATTGTGATTCATTGCACAATTGTAACCAGTACTCCAATTCATCTGCCTCTTTGGCGGCAATTTTAAATTTATGTATAAAATCATTTTTGCTCTCCGCATTCTGAGCTTCTCTAATATTTGCCCCAATCGAAGTTCCACTTCTAAATACCTGGGACGCCATTTCATACTTTTTCAATTCTCTTAAACCTTCCGAAAATGCTATTATTTTCAAACCAAAATTGAAGGTTAAGTCAACTATTAAATTCTTTTTATCATTTCTCATAGCATTATCAAATGTTCAAATTAGAACATTATCAAATTTATTCTCCTCGAGAACGCACTGTTCGTTGTTCGATTCGTTTCTCGTAATTCGTTCCTTCAAAAATTCGTTGCACAAAAATTCCTGGTATATGAATATGATTCGGATCCAATTCCCCAACCGGAACCATATGTTCTACTTCTGCTACCGTAATTTTCGCAGCACCACACATATTCGGATTGAAGTTTCTAGAAGTTCCTTTAAAAACGAGATTGCCCGCAGCATCTCCTTTCCAAGCTTTTACAAAGGCAAAATCTGCTTCAAAGGCCTTTTCAAGAACATACATCTTTCCATTGAACTCACGCGTTTCTTTTCCGTCCGCTACCTCCGTCCCATATCCTGCGGGAGTATAAAATGCTGGAAACCCTGCTTGCGCTGCCCTGCATTTCTCTGCTAATGTTCCTTGAGGTGTTAGTTCTACCTCCAATTCACCAGATAGCATTTGTCTTTCGAATTCATCATTTTCTCCAACGTAAGAGGAAATCATTTTTTTGATCTGTTTTTGTTGTAGTAATAGTCCAAGACCAAAATCATCCACTCCTGCGTTGTTCGAAATACAGGTCAAATCAGAAACTCCCAATTTCACAAGTCGTGCAATTGCATTTTCTGGAATACCACATAATCCAAAACCTCCAAGCATTAAAGTCATACCACTTTCAACTCCTTGAAGGGCCTCAACTACATTGTTAACTTCTTTATTAATCATAATTAAGAATCCAAATTAAAATTCAAAATCATCAAGATTTTCTTTCTTTTTATCCTCCTCTACATTTTCATTACAATCCAAATTGATTGATAAAAATTCAGGTTTCTCAAAGTCTTCTTTGCTTACTTTTAATGTTTTGTCGGCATAGCATTTCTTCATAAAGGCGGGTTTGCCTTTTGATTTCCGCGGCAATGGCAAGTTCCATGTTGGTGAACGAGTTCATATTTTTGATCTCGGTCTTACCACGGAGCTCGTTGGAGCCTTTGGGTCTGATGGAGACGTT
>JALQZD010000385.1 GCA_023258495.1 Polaribacter sp. | reverse complement strand
AAAATAAGGACACCTACCATGCGCTTTTGAAGGTAAAACCGAATGTGCAATACCATGAAATTTCTTCTATTCATGGGCATGATGCGTTCTTGATCGAATACGATCAATTGGCGCGTATTATAGCCCCAATATTCAAGTGTTCAAAAGTTGCAGCCTAGATGTAGTAGGAATAGAACTACTCAATTTTAACATAGGCAAAAGCAATTTTTAATTGCTTGTTGGGATTGAAATATTAATTACTTTTGATCTCACAATCACTAAAACAAAAGAAATGGCATTAGAAATAACAGACGCAACCTTTGAAGACGTAGTATTAAAATCAGATAAACCTGTATTGGTAGATTTTTGGGCAGCTTGGTGCGGTCCTTGCAGAATGGTTGGTCCTATCGTAGATGAATTATCTAACGAGTATGACGGAAAAGCCGTTGTAGGAAAAGTAGACGTAGATGCTAATCAGCAATTTGCTGCAAAATACGGTGTACGAAACATTCCTACGGTATTGATTTTTAAAGACGGTCAAGTTGTAGATAAGCAAGTGGGTGTAGCGCCTAAAAATGTATACTCAAGCAAAATTGAGGCAGCCTTATAAGTACTGCTTTTAACAGTTTACAGAAGAGGTTTGGTGTTTGCCAAACCTTTTTTGTTTTCCCGTATCTTTAACCTATCAGAAAATCAATTTTTATGAGAGTCATCGGATTGCTATTCGCCTTTTTCTTCCTGATTTCATGTCATCAAACCAATCTAAAATTACTAGACAAAGGCGTTTCTATTGAACTTGCCCAATACCGTAAACAACAGATTTCCGCTATTACGTACGACCTTCATTTTCGGATTCCAAATGACATCAAAGAACCGATTCCGTCTACCTTGAAGGTACAGTTCCATTTGAATGCGGTGGACGGGGATCAATATTTGGATTTTAATGTAGCGACTGAGAACTTAAAATCAGTGCAAATCAATGGTACAGATACACCTATTGATCATCAGAATGAACATATTATTCTAACAGAGGACTTGTTAACGGCAGGGAAAAATGAGGTTCAGATTTCTTTCGATGCCGGCGAAACCTCTTTGAACAGGAATAAAGAATTTGTATACACCTTATTGGTACCAGATAGAGCGATGACGGTATTTCCCTGTTTCGATCAACCCGATCTAAAAGCGCGATACAATTTGACCATTACCGCTCCAGAGGAATGGAAAGTCATGGCTGGCGGGAAATTGAAAAAACGATCCTCAGAAAATGGTTTTGCAACGCATCAGTTTCATACTACTGATCTTATGAGTACGTATTTATTTTCCTTTGTCGCGGGCAAATTCACCAAAGACAGTCAGAATCCGGGTGCATTTAACATGGACTTTTTATATCGCGAAAACAATCCGGAACGTATTTCTGAAAGTGTTGATGCGGTTTTCCGCATTCATCAGCAGGCATTGGACTACCTGGAAGACTATACGCAATACAAATTTCCATTTCAGAAAATGGATTTTGCTGCGATCCCGCCTTTCCAATATGGTGGCATGGAGCACGTTGGAGCCATTCAATACCGACAGTCTTCATTGTTTTTAGATAAAAATGCGACCCAAAGTAGACGACTTGGTCGTGCAAAGTTAATTTCTCACGAAACCAGTCATATGTGGTTTGGTGATTTGGTTACGATGCGCTGGTTTAATGATGTTTGGATGAAGGAGGTCTTTGCCAACTTTATGGCCGATAAGATTGTGAATCCGTTGTATCCAGCGATCAATCATCAGCTGAGTTTTATGCAATCGCATTATCCGAGAGCGTATAATGAAGATCGTACCAAAGGAACCAATCCGATTCGACAAGAGCTGGCCAATTTAAAAAATGCCGGCTCCTTGTACGGAAGAATTATCTACAACAAAGCACCAATTATGATGCGTCAACTGGAATATTTTGTAGGAGAGGAGCAATTCAAAAAAGGGATTCAAGAGTACATTAAAAGCTACGCCAATTCGAACGCAGATTGGAATCAGTTGGTAGAAATTTTAGATAAGCAATCGCCTAAAGATGTGAAGGCATGGTCTGAAGTCTGGGTGAATTCGTCAGGAAGACCGGTATTTTATGAAGAGATCGAAACCAATGACAAAGGAGCGGTTACCAAGTTTGTGTTACATCAAAAGGCAGAGGATGGATCCGATAAAGTATGGACCCAGTCCTTTACAATTCGATTGATGGATAAACGCGGATACGAAAAGATTATCGGTATCAAGAACATGGGAAAATCTTTTGATATCACCTCTGCAACCAAAGGGTTTACACCCGGTCAAGTACTGTATAATACCGACGGATTCGGCTATGGCGTTTTTCCAATATATAAAGATCAGTTAGTTACCTATTCAAGTATTACAGACGAGGTATCTAGAGGATATCAGTATATCAATCTGTATGAAAATGTATTGAATGGAGTGGTAAGACCCATTGAGGTTTTTCGAGTTCTTTTACAGGCTTTAGAAGTGGAGAAAAACGAGTTAATTACAAATTATATTTCGGGCCGAATTCAGAAATTGTATTGGACTTATTTAACTCCTGAACAACGAAAAGCTGTCCAATCAAATGCAGAAAACCGAATTTTCAAACTGTTGAATTCCGATGTGCCAGCAAATATCAAGCGTACGTTATTTGGCTTGTATCGTAATATCGCCTATTCGACATTAGGACAAGAAAATCTTTATGATATCTGGCAAAAGGAACTTCAGATTTCGAATTTGTTC
>JALQZD010000351.1 GCA_023258495.1 Polaribacter sp. | reverse complement strand
AAAAATTAGGTAGAATTAAAGGTGAATCGCGTGAATTAATCACCTTTGTGAAAGACCGCCCAGGTCATGATTTGCGTTACGCTATCGATGCATCTAAAATAAAAAAAGAACTAGGATGGAAACCATCAGTTACCTTTGAAGAAGGTCTAGCTAAAACCATTGACTGGTATTTTGATAATCAGGAATGGTTAAGTCATGTTACATCGGGTGCTTATCAAAAATATTACGAAGAACATTATCAATAAAAGTATGAAAGGAATAATTTTAGCTGGGGGTTCTGGAACCCGCTTATATCCTTTAACGAAGGCAACGTCAAAGCAGTTATTGGCTATATATGATAAACCAATGATTTACTATCCTTTATCTGTTTTAATGTTAGCAGGTATAAAGGAAATTCTTATTATTTCTACGCCTACTGATTTGCCAAGGTTTAAAGAATTGTTAGGTACAGGAGAAGATTTAGGGATGAAGTTTCAATACAAAGTTCAACCCTCTCCTGATGGATTGGCGCAGGCTTTTATTCTTGGAGAGGAATTTATCGGAGATGACGATGTATGTCTCGTTTTGGGCGATAATATTTTTTATGGACATGGTTTTGTCGATTTATTGAAAAAGGCAAGAACAAATGTGGAAAAGAAGAAAAAAGCTACGGTATTTGGATATTATGTGAATGATCCACAACGCTATGGGGTTGTCGATTTTGACAAAGCAGGAAATGCCTTAACCATTGAAGAAAAACCAGCAAAACCCAAAAGTAATTATGCAGTGATCGGATTGTATTTTTATCCGAATTCGGTCGTTGATATAGCCAAAACAATAACGCCATCAGACAGAGGAGAATTGGAGATTACTACTGTAAATCAAAAATATTTAGAAGGTAATTGTTTAAAAGTAGAATTGATGGGGAGGGGTTATGCATGGTTAGATACAGGCACTCATGAATCACTTTTAGAAGCTTCGAATTTTATTCAGACCATTGAGCATAGACAAGGATTAAAGGTGGCATGTATTGAGGAAATCGCCTATGAAATGGGTTATATTTCAAAGGAACAACTTTTGCAATTGGCAGAGCCTCTCAAGAAAAATAATTATGGAAAATATTTGATTTCCAGAGCTAAAGACTAAAAAATTGCTCATGAATTTTATGCGTACTGAGATTGAAGACCTCATTGTAATTGAACCGAAGGTTTATACTGATGATAGAGGTTATTTTTATGAAAATTATAAAAAAAGAGAACTGGAATCCTATTTAGGATATGCGGTTAACTTTATTCAAGGTAATGAATCGAAATCTACTTTTGGGGTTCTCAGAGGGCTACATTTTCAGGCGCCTCCCTATGCTCAAACCAAATTGGTGCGGGTTATTCAAGGTTCAGTACTAGATGTTGCTGTAGATATTCGAAAGGGTTCAAAAACGTATGGACAGCATGTTGCTACGGAGCTTTCAGAATACAATAAAAGGCAATTGTTTATTCCTAAAGGATTTGCTCATGGATTTGTGGTGCTCTCAGATGAAGCAATTTTTTCCTATCAAGTTGATAATTACTACAACAAAGAATCTGAAGGTGGGATTTTATTTAATTCATCGGAATTAAATGTGAATTGGCAAATCGAAACAAAAAACCTCAAATTGTCTCCTAAGGATAAAATTTTACCCAATTTTAAGGATTTTACGAGTCCGTTTAGCATTACAGAACAGTATTATGAATCATTTTAGAGTTTTAGTTACTGGTTCTTCGGGACAACTTGGTTCAGAGATAAGATTACTGGCGAATTCGATGATGTCGGATGAAGTCTTCTTTTTTACTGATGTAAGTGAATTGGATGTTACAAACCTTCAACAAATCCGGGTATATGTTAAAAGTAATAGCATCAACGTCATCATTAATTGCGCCGCCTATACTGCAGTAGATCAAGCAGAAAGTGAAGAAGATAAAGCATATTTAGTTAATGCATTAGCGCCTCAATACTTAGCAGAAGTGGCTAAAGAATTCAACTGTAAGTTTATACATATCTCAACCGATTACGTTTTTGATGGTCGAAACTACAGGCCTTATGTCGAAACGGATGTACCTAATCCATTATCCGTTTATGGGAAAACAAAATTAGACGGTGAACAATTAATTAAACGGGTGAACCCTGAGCATTCGATAATTGTCAGAACCTCGTGGGTCTATTCCAGTTTTGGAAATAATTTC
>JALQZD010000306.1 GCA_023258495.1 Polaribacter sp. | reverse complement strand
ACTTGCCTTGTTTAATTCCATTTCCGTAGAAAAGAATTGGAACATGCGTATCATAAGAATAGCCAGAACCATGAGAGGTTCCTTGTCGACTTCCACCCAATGTTGATGGTAACGGAACTAAAATTACATCGCCCGAATATTTTTGATTATACCCTTGTTGAATTTTATGTAAAATTCCAGAACTGAATTCAGTTTCTTGGAGAGTTTTAGCTGTAATAGCCTTGTAAATTCCATTGTAATTGATAGATACCTCTACTAAGAAATCACTCACTTCATCAACGCTAAGTCTGCGCCTTTTTAATTCTTCTTTGTTTAAGAAAATTTGAAAGTTGGACACATTTTCAATAAAATCTCCAGAACCAAATCGAGTTTTTAGTTCATTGGTAATATGAGTCTTGTAATTTAATATATTGAAGTAATGCGCAGGAATTTTCAATGATTGCAAATAGGATGGAACCTGAACTGCGCCATGATCAGCAGATAAGAATATGGTATAGTTTCTTTTACCGATATTTTGATCTAAGTAGTTCAAAAAGCTTTCCAAATTCTTATCTAATCGTAAGTATGTATCTTCAATTTCAACAGCGTCAGGGCCAAATTGATGACCTACATAATCTGTACTTGAAAAACTAACCGCAAGGAAATCTGTAAATTCACTTTTACCCAATGATTCACCTTCAATAGCAGCTATGGCAAAATCTAAGGTTAATGAGTTTCCAAATGGTGTTGAAGAGATGATACTGTAATTGCCATTTTCCTTTCTCAATTTTGGCAAATCATGAGGGAAAACGGGTTTTTCTTCTCCTTGGAATGGACGTTCATATCTATTATCATCGGCAATGCTACTTGTGTATGTGCTTATATCATAAAGTGTTTCCCATGGTTTCGATAAGTAGCCATCAGCTTTCTTATTTGAGTTAAAATCATTCACCCATTGAGGTAACGAATGCATGTAAAATGTACTTGTAATAAATTTATTGTCATCACCACCTTGATACCAGTAGGCTGCATCCGCAGTATGCCCAGCAGGTAAAATTGAAGAACGATCTTTAATCGCGACTCCAATGGTCTTACCTCTTTGGTTTTGAGCCAGTTTCAATTCATCGGTAATGGTTGTAGTCTGCATTCTGTAAGGGGACTTTTGTCCTGCCAAGCCTTTAATGCCGACTGACTGATAATTTGCATCATCGACGCAGTAAATGAATTTTTTCTCATATTTATCATACCAATTATTGGAAATAATACCATGAGATTGAGGAGTAGTCCCGGTATAAATACTAGTGTGTCCTACAGCAGTGTAAGTTGGTACGTAATCAAAATTGGCGTTTGTCGCTAAAAAACCTTGATTCATCAAACGTTTAAATCCGCCTTCGCCATATCTATCATAAAAACGAGTTAGATAATCATAACGCATTTGGTCGACAACGATACCAACTACTAATTTTGGTTTGGTTTCATTTTTTTGTTCCGTTTTACAGCTAAGAATACTTATTGTGAAAAACGCTACAAGTAAAATTCTGAATTTCATAAGGATGAAAGTTTGATATTCAAAAGTACTTATTTTTTTATTTGTTTGGATTGAGAATGACGCTTAGTTAATGATTATTTAATACTTTAGCATTAATAATAATTCTATGAATTACATCAGGCATATCGGCAAGTATTTCCTTATGCTAGGACAGGTTTTCACAAAACCTCAAAAAGGACGATTTTTTTACGGATCCTTAATGCGCGAAATTGATCAAGTGGGAATTAAATCCCTGGGGATTATTGCCTTTATATCATTTTTCATTGGCGGGGTTATTGCTTTGCAGACCGCATTGAATTTAGAAAACCCTCTTTTGCCAGATACACTTATTGGATTTGCTACCAAACGTTCGATAATTCTTGAATTTGCGCCTACTTTTTGCTCTATTATTCTAGCGGGTAAAGTAGGTTCGTACATTACTTCGAGTATTGGTACAATGCGCGTAACAGAGCAGATAGATGCACTCGAAGTAATGGGTATAAATTCTTTGAATCATTTAGTACTTCCTAAAATATTGGCAGCCATCTTTTTCTATCCTTTCTTAATTGCTTTAGCTATGTTTTTGGGTATTCTTGGCGGATGGGTTGCCGGAGTATTATCGGGTCTTTTTATTGGAACTGAATATATTCAGGGAATACAAATGAATTTTAAGCCATTCCTATTGGTATATGCTATTATAAAAACAATTGTATTTGCATTTATCATCACTACAGTTCCTTCTTACCACGGGTATTATGTAAAAGGTGGATCAATTGCTGTTGGAAAAGCAAGTACATCCTCGGTGGTATGGACAATTGTACTAATCGTAGTTACAAATTATTTTTTAACTCAAATGCTCTTAACTTAAGGTATGATAGAAGTTGAAGGATTACATAAAGGTTTTAATGGCGTTGAGGTCTTGAAAGGAATTACAACGTCTTTTCATCCAGGAAAAACAAGTTTGATTATTGGTCAAAGTGGGTCTGGAAAGACCGTTTTTTTAAAGTCTTTAATTGGACTGCATACACCAGAAAAGGGAACCATTTCATTTGATGGTAGAAAGAGTACCGAATTCACAGATGACGAAAGACGCCAATGGCGAAGGGAGATTGGAATGGTTTTTCAAGGTAGCGCCTTATTCGATTCACAGACCGTAGAGGAGAATGTAATGTTTCCTTTAAAAATGTTCACAAATAAACCAATGGAAGAAATGCTAGATCGCGTGAATTCTGTTTTAAATCGTGTAAATTTAGAAAACTCCAATACAAAACTTCCAGCAGAACTCTCAGGAGGAATGCAAAAAAGGGTGGCGATAGCCAGAGCAATCGTAATGAACCCAAAATACTTATTTTGTGATGAGCCAAATTCTGGTTTAGACCCTAAAACTGCCATTGTAATTGATAATCTCATTAAAGAGATAACCGAAGAATATAAAATCACTACGGTTATCAATACCCATGATATGAATTCTGTTATGGAAATAGGTGAAAAAATTGTTTTTTTAGAGTTCGGAAAAAAAGCATGGGAAGGAACAAAAGACGATATTTTCAAAACTGATAATGAGGCAGTTGTAAATTTCGTTTATTCTTCTAATTTATTCAAAAAAATAAGGGTCGCGCAAAATAAAGAAAGTAACTAGAAAAAAGTTTTATATATATAAAATTTACCTTTATATTTGCACCCGCTAAGCAAAAAATAGCAGACCGGGTAGCTCAGTTGGTAGAGCATCTCCCTTTTAAGGAGAGGGTCCTGGGTTCGAGCCCCAGCCCGGTCACAAAAGCTCTGTAGAAATTCAGAGTTTTTTGTTTTTTATAACATTCCGCCACTACAATAAGCCGTATTTTTACGTTGTATATTCAATAGGTGATCATGGCTTTCAAAACAGCTTTAATATTCCTTTTTCTGCCATTTTACACTGTAATACAAATGATTATTTTTGATTTTAATTCCTCGTCGGATATGAATACGTGGAATGTTGTTGATGATGTGGTTATGGGGGGAGTTTCTTCTGGAAAAATGCGCTTAACAAAATCAGGAACAGCTCTTTTTTCTGGTTCGGTTTCTACCGAAAATTATGGCGGATTTAGTTCGGTTAGACATCGAACATCGGTAAAGGAGGTAAAAGAATATTCAAATCTCGTGTTACGAGTTAAGGGTGATGGGAAACGTTATCAGATTCGCGTGAAAGCATCGAGATTTCATTATCATTCTTATATTTCTTATTTCGAAACAACTTCAGATTGGCAAACTATTACTATACCCCTTAAAGAAATGTATCCAACATTTAGAGGAATGAAGTTAACTATGGATAATTTTGATTTTGATACCATTACCGAAATAGCCCTGTTAATTGGGAATAAGCGTAATGAAAATTTCGCACTGGAGATTGATAAAATTTACCTAAACTAAATTCTCTAATCTTAATATTTTGTATCTTCCCAATAGAGAATTTATACTATGGAAGATTACAATCAACAACCGAATTCTGAAAACCAAAGCCCTTCGATTGAACAAGAGGTAAAAAACAGAATTACCAGTTTTTTATATGAGCTTTTTGATTTTCGAGATGATACTGATCACGAGAAAACAATCACCGATATCAAAGCCGATATTCCCTTTAAAGGAGCTACAGCATGGATTTTATTATTCGCTGTATTTGTAGCTTCGATTGGCCTCAATGCGGATTCAACAGCGGTTGTTATTGGCGCTATGCTTATTTCTCCACTAATGGGACCAATTTTAGGACTTGGATTGTCCTTTGCACTAAACGATATTGGAACCTTTAAAAAGTCGCTTATCAATCTGGGGGTAATGATTGGGCTAAGTCTTTTTGCTTCCTTTATGTTTTTTTATTTATTTCCACTAAGTGATGATACTTCAGAACTCCTAGGACGCATTAAACCAGACATTCGCGATGTATTGATTGCTTTTTTTGGGGGACTTGCCTTAATGGTAGCCAAAACAAAAAAAGGAACTATTTCATCCGTGATTTTTGGAGTAGCTATTGCCACCGCTTTAATGCCTCCATTATGCACGGCAGGCTATGGGTTAGCTAAAGGGAATTTTCAATATTTCTTTGGGGCTATGTATTTGTTTACCATCAATACCATCTTTATTGCTCTTGCGGGGTTTGTAGTGTTGAAAATGCTTCGTTTTCCAATGCATAAATATGCAAATTCAAAAACTAGAAAGCGATATGCAACGATTGCAACAGTGCTTGGAATTGCTGTTATGATTCCTGCAATCTTTACTTTTATTCGAGTTTTGGAAGAAAGTCGAATTGAGCGAGCTTTTAACGGATTTGTGAAAAACGAAGTGCGTACAATTCCGAATTTTCAATTGATCGGTGACCCAGAGCTAGATATACCAAATCGGGAAATTCGATTGCGTTTTTTTAATGAGGTGACCGAAGGTGAAAGTAATTTGTTGAGCAATCAATTAAATGATGCATCCTACAAAAAAATTAAAGATTTTCAAATCAAAATTAAAGGAAGCGATACCAAAAGTTTTGAACTGATTACAACGGCTTATAAAGAAAAGCGGGAGGAATTACAAGAAAGTAAGAATATTATAGCTGGGCTTCAAAAACAAATAGCATCCTTAGAAGAGACTATTTTAGGATTAAATGAGCGAATTGAGAAAAATGCACAAAGTGAAAGTGATAAAGTTGTGGCCTTTAGTCGGGTGGCAAAAGAAGCCAAAATTCGATATGTAGATATTGAAGAGATTGGTTTCGCTTCCATTTTAAACTCAAAAGATTTTATAAAAATTGATACGATTCCGCAGGCATTTGTTCGCTGGAATTCTTCGGTTCCTGATTCTATCATAAATTTAAAAGAAAAAGCCATGCAATTATGGCTACAAAAGGAATTGCAATTAGATACTATTTTTATAAAAAGAGAAAAATAAATCACCCGAATAGATGAAGAAATATATCGTTGCCTTTGATCAAGGAACCACGAGTACAAGGACTATTGTTTTTGATAGGAAAGGTACCATAGTATCGATTGCTCAAAAGGAATTAACGCAATACTATCCACAATCTGGCTGGGTAGAACACGATCCTGTAGAAATTTATCAAGATCAACTTTCTACGTTACAAGAAGCCTTAAAAAAAGGAAATATTGAACCAGCAGATATTGATTCTATTGGAATTACGAATCAAAGAGAAACTACTGTTGTCTGGAATCGTAAAACAGGCAAACCAATTCACAATGCCATTGTTTGGTTAGACAAACGTACCAAAGAAATCTGCGATTCAATTTGTGAATTAGGGTTAGAAACTTATATCAATAAAAATACAGGTTTGGTCGTTGATGCTTATTTCTCAGGAACCAAATTAAAATGGATTCTCGATCATGTGGATGGTGCAAAAGAGGAACTCGATAATTTGTGTTTTGGTACTATTGATAGCTGGCTGATTTACAATTTTTCTCAAGAAAAAAATCATGTCACCGACCATACCAATGCATCCCGTACTTTACTATATAATATCAGAAATTTAGAATGGGATTCAGTGATTCTTGATGGTCTCGAAATTCCAAAACACATCTTACCAACTGTTCAACCTTCTTCCTCACACTTTGGAACCGTAAAAATAGAGGAGTTTGAAATCCCGATTTTCGGAGTGGCCGGTGATCAACAGGCCGCCTTATTCGGTCAAGGAGGTTTTGAGCCAGGCGTAGCAAAGAACACCTATGGTACAGGATGTTTTATGTTGTTGAATATCGGCACACAAATGATGGAAAGTCAAAATGGATTGTTGACGACCCTTGCTTGTACTCAAGAAAACACCGATGCGCAATATGCTTTTGAGGGTAGTATTTTCGTTGGGGGTGCGTCTATCAAATGGTTAAGAGATAATTTACAAGTCATTTCAAATGCTTCAGAAACAGAGGCTATTTGTAATAGCATTCCGCCACTTGATGGTATTTACCTCGTGCCAGCCTTTGCGGGTCTGGGAGCACCTTATTGGGACCAGAATGCAAAAGGAGCCATTTACGGTATGACCCTGGATACCACTAAAAATGAGATTATTAAAGCCACTGTGGATGCCTTGGCTTATCAGACGAAGGATGTATTGGATGTGATGATTGAGGATAGCGGTAAAGAATTAACCGTTCTAAAGGTGGATGGTGGGGCGAGTGCCAATAACTACTTGATGCAGTTTCAAGCAGATATGTTGAACGTTGCTGTTGATCGACCAAAAATGATTGAAGTTACTGCTTTCGGAGCCGCTTTCCTAGCAGGATTAAAATCAGGATTTTGGACCAAAAATGATATCTCAAATATTCGGGTGTCAGATTCTGTATTTTCTCCAAAAATAAATTCCAAAGAAAGAAATTCGAAATATAAAGGATGGCTCCAAGCTATCGATAAAACAAGAACCAACAAGAATAAAAAAGGATTTAGTCAAAAATTAAAATTTTCAATTGTTGATCGTCCAAAACAGTTTCAGCGAATTGTTTCCAAAAAATATGACTTGGTAATTATTGGAGGTGGAGTAACGGGTGCCGGAATCGCTTTGGATGCTTCCGCTCGCGGAATGAAAGTTTGTCTGATTGAAAAAAATGATTTTGCTTCGGGAACTTCTAATAAATCAACCAAACTAATTCATGGTGGTCTTCGCTATTTAAAACAATTGGAAATTGGACTGGTTCGAGAAACGGGTTCTGAAAGAGCCATCGTTCATGCGATTGCACCACATTTGGTCATTCCAGAAAAAATGCTGCTTCCGCTTGTCGAAGGAGGTACTTATGGTAAAATGATGACTTCTATTGGTCTGAAGGTATACGATTTACTCGCTAATGTAGAAGGTGATGACCGTCGTCAAATGTTGGATAAAGAATCGACCCTACAGAAAGAACCACTTCTAGATGAAAATGATTTACTGGGTAGCGGATACTATGCAGAATATAGAACAGATGATGCAAGATTGACCATCGAAATTCTGAAGAAGGCAGCAGAATACGGAGCAACCATTGTGAATTATTGTGAATTCGAATCATTTGTTTATGATACTAATAAACAAATTGAAAGTATCAATTGCATTGATCACAACTCCGGTAAGAAAGTCAATATTCGAGGAAGGAATTTTGTTTCGGCAGCTGGACCTTGGGTCGATCATATTCGTGAATACGATAATTCTAAAAATCATAAAAGGTTACACCTCACCAAAGGTGTGCATTTGGTCTTTCCAAAATCTAAATTACCAATTCAACAGTCTGTTTATTTTGATGTGGATGATGGACGTATGATTTTCGCGATCCCGAGAGGGAAATCGACCTATGTTGGCACTACCGATACGAATTATCACGGTGATTTAGATCGGGTAGTAGCTACCAAAGAAGATGCCGAATACCTAATAAACGCTGTCAATAATACGTTTCCATCCATTCATTTAACTATTGATGATATTGAATCAAGTTGGGCTGGATTAAGACCTTTAATTCATGAGGAGGATAAAGATCCGTCAGATCTATCTCGTAAAGATGAAATTTTTGAATCTGAGACAGGATTGATTTCTATTGCCGGCGGTAAATTGACAGGATATCGAAAAATGGCGCAACGAGTTTTGCAATCGGTCATTAAAACCTTACCCGAAAAGCGTAAAAAGAAGCTAAAGAAATCGAATACAGATA
>JALQZD010000202.1 GCA_023258495.1 Polaribacter sp. | reverse complement strand
CGGAATCACAGTGGTTTCAGTCATAGTTTTTGCTATCAGTATTGCGATGGTTATCGGATTCCGTTTTCCAGGGACGAATTCGGAGATTGTAGGTCCGTTTATTTTGGAGTCCTACCTTAGAACTTATGCTATTTATATTATTCCGAATGTCTTGTTCGCCGGAGCAATCGTATTTGCCATTGTAACCTTTACAAGGAACATTTCGGCGGGATTCATTGCGGTAATCATTTTGATATTTGGTCAAGGACTTTTAGAAGGATTATTATCTGAACCAGAATACAGAACCATTGCTGCGATATTAGATCCCTTCGGATCAGCATCAACTACGTATTACACGAAATACTGGACACCTGCCGAGCAAAATGAATTACAGATTCCGTTGGGTGAGATGATCATTTACAACCGATTACTATGGACTGGTTTGGCCATTTTAATATTCGGATTGGTATACAAATACTTCCAATTTAGTCAGAATGCACTATCGTTTTCATTTAAAAAATCGAAACCAGAGCGGGCTACAAAAACCAATTTTGGTGGAATTACCAGAATTAATTTACCGGAAGTAACTTATGCTTTTGATAGGAAGCAACAGTGGCAAATGTTCTGGAAACTATCCGTTTCTGATTTCAATTATATCATGAAAAGCTGGCCGTTCATTTCCATTGTTTTGGTAGGTATAATTTTCGTAATTATTGGTTTGATTACACTTGGAAGTTTATTCGGAACCGAGACATTACCAATGACCTGGCAAATGCTTCAGGGCGGAAGTGTATTTAAATTATCTATAAACGTTTGTACGTTCTTATATGCTGGGATGTTGGTACATCGTGCCAATATTGCGAGATCCAATGATTTAGTAGATGTAACTCCGGTTCCAAATTGGGTGTTGCTCTTTTCCAAATTATCTGCGTTAATAAAAATGCAATTGGTGTTACTATTGGTGATTGTTGTATCAGGAGTCCTATTTCAAATGTATAAAGGATTCTACAATTTCGAATTAGGTCAGTATTTCTATCGATTGTATTTCTTAGATTTCATTAACTATTTAATGTGGGCGTTTCTTGCTATTTTCATTCAGACCTTATTTAGAAATCCATATTTAGGATTATTTGTTTTGTTAGTGATTTCAATCGGAATGCCATTCCTGGATTTTATTGGAATTGAGCAATCGATTTTTAAATATAATGATGGTCCCGGATTTAGTTATTCCGATATGAATGGCTACGGATTCTCATTAACTCCATATTTGTCTTACAAATTTTATTGGTTCTTATTTGGAGCACTATTGATTATTGTTTCGGCCTTATTTTGGGTACGAGGGATTCCATTTTCTTTCAAAGAGCGAATCCATATTGCAAAACAAAGATTCAGAAGTGGTTATCTGTATAGTTTTATTGTCTTTTTTGTGGCATTTGTAGCACTTGGAGCGACCATTTACAATGAAACCAAAATTAAATCGAATAGAACATCCGCAAAGGAGGCTGAATTGCGAAGAGTAGAGTGGGAAAAGAAGTATAAGAAATACGAAGGTCGCAAACAGCCAAGAATCGTAGCTGTAAATGCCAACATGAATATTTTTCCCGATGATCGTATTTATGATGCTTCGGCCCATATGACCATGGTAAACAAAACGGGTGAAGCGATTGATAGCCTTTACCTGAATCACAACTCGCTCAAAAGCACATTTACCTTTGATAAACCAAATACACTAGCGGTTGAGGATACGGTTCACAATTTCGACATCTACGTTTTTGAAAAGAAAATCATGCCTGGTGATACCTTAACTTTGGATGTGACAGTCGAAAGTAACAAGAACACGATTTTTAGTCGTAAGTCACCTGTTCGAGAAAATGGAACTTTTATCAATAATTTTTCGATGTTCCCAACTCTAGGATATTCATCTCAAGGAGAATTAACAGATGATGAAACCCGCAAGAAATACGGGTTGCCTAAAAACGATTTGCGTCCACATCCCTCAGATTCTACTGCATTAGGTGATACCTATTTATCTAAGGATTCAGATTGGATCGATTTTTTGAAGGCGGCTGATAGAGGGAGCGCCGCCACAGTCAACGCTAACCCTCGGAGCGCGGCTCCACCGATAACTTTTCATTAAACCGGCGAATACGCTGCGACTGAATACGAGCAATATTGCGGTATAGCCCGGCGGCTAATTCAGGATATCCATCAAGCGCGATCGTTACTAACCAAGGTTGTTCTAAAGTGGTTTGATCTTCTTCCTGCTTACCCTTGAGACGACGAGAAATAGCCTCTAAATGTCCGATTAAATTCTTCGCTGCATCATCTGCCGTCATTGAGCCATAAGAAAAACCTATCAAATCCGATAAACGGTGATCTCGGAATACTATACTTAAATCGCCATTTTCCGTCTCTAAACGATAAGGACGATATAATCTATCAGGATCGTAAACATTGCCCGTCTCATCTCGATAGAAGTAGTGTTCAATGGATATTCCTAATACCCCTTCATCGGAACATAACCAATCAAATCCCCTTTGTGCCACATGGGGTAAAATA
>JALQZD010000146.1 GCA_023258495.1 Polaribacter sp. | reverse complement strand
ATTCCCGTAATATAACTGGCTTTTTCACTTGCTAAAAATGCAATAGCTGCTGCAGTTTCTTCTGGATTTGCAAAACGTCTCATCGGCACATAATTCTTCATAATTTCTTCCATTTGTGTTTCTGAGGTACCTTCTTTACGTGCCTTAATACCAACGATTTCGTCCAATCGGACTGTTTGGGTAAACCCAGGAAGTACATTGTTTACGGTAATACCTAAAGATCCAATTTCTACCGATAAGGTTTTCGCCCAATTGGCAACTGCATTTCGAATGGTATTACTCACTCCTAATCCGGGAATAGGTTCTTTTACAGACGTTGAGATTACGTTGATAATTCGCCCAAATCCTTCTTTTTGCATATAGGGAAGACAGGCCTGGACAAGCAATTGATTCACCAATAAATGCATAGAAAACGCACTTAAAAATTGTTCTGTAGTAGCTTGATAAATTAAACCACTTCTTGGTCCTCCAGTATTATTGATTAGGATGTGAAACTTGGCTCCTGCATCCATAACAATTTTTTGAACCGCTTCAGGTTTCGAAAAATCGGCAACCAAATAACTGTGATTTTGATTCTTATTCGGAAGCTCTTCTAAGACTTGCTTCAATACCCGTTCATTACGAGCCAATAAAGTTACATTGACACCTTCTTCTGCTAATGCTATTGCAGCAGCTTTCCCAATTCCTTGAGAACTACCACACACGAGTCCATTTTTATGTTGTATTCCTAAATCCATATTAATATTTGATACATATATTTTTGGGTTCTGTAAAAAAACGTAGGGCTTCAAATCCGCCTTCCCGACCAACCTCAGATGCTTTTTGCCCTCCAAAAGCAGGTTCAATATTGGCTATCCATTCATTAGAAATTGGATCAACAAAAGCCCTATTAATGTAGTTTTGAATTTTCATTACATCTCCGTGTTCAGGATTGATAAACAGATTTTAATTCCTTGGCGGATATTTCCTATTCGTATATTTTCATTTGGACTATGCTGATTGTTATCCATATTTACCATGGGAACAATAATCGCAGGGATTTCCAAGGTATTTATCGCAGGAATAATTGGAACCGTCCCGCCCATGGTGCGAATACTTACTGGTGGATTACCAAATGTTTTGGTCAAGCTTTTCCTGAGTTTCTCCCCAAAGGGAGAATTCATTTCAGTTCGAAATGCATTCACTCCAGCACTGCCTTTAAAAGTGATAATCTTCGAAAATTTCAGTCGCTCCTCATCGGTCGGATAACGATCCAAAACTAAAAAACCCTGTTTTTCAATATGCCTTTTTATTTTATCAATTTGTCTTTGACCATCGGTCTCTACAACCAATCGAACATCGATATCGGCTCTCGCATATTCAGGAATTACCGTTTTTAATCCTTTTCCTTTCCATGACGTGCCGATCTGACGCACATTGAACGATGGGTACTGTAAAGATTCCTGATAGGTTCGCCCAACCTTTTCAGCTTCTTTAATTTTTAAACCTTTATTAATCATGAGTGTGTTATCGGGCACAGCATCCAGCATTTCTTTAATCTCCGGGGTAATTGTAATGCCATCATAAAATCCATCGATCAATACTTTTCCGTCTTCAGATTTCATCGTACTCAGTAGTCTAGACAATGTAAAAACAGGGTTTGACACGTAGTTCCCGTAATGACCACTATGCTGAGGTAATTTTGCACCATGAGTCGTTATGCTGCATTTGGCATTACCTCTACATCCGAAGGTAAGTGTAGGTTGATTTGAATTATGAGCAGGACCATCCATAATAATCATATAATCTGCTTCATAGATCTCTTTGTTTTTTTCGAGTGTCGATAAGAATCCATTTGAGCCATACTCCTCTTCCAGATCAAAGATAATCTTCATATTAAATTTAGGCTGTTGGCCTTTACCCTGAAGAATTTCAAGCGCCGAAAGCATCATCACGATCGGTGCTTTATCATCGGCAGCCGCACGCCCAAAAATGCGCCAATCATCATCCACTTTTTCATTCAAATTATCCCAGGATATGGGTTTCCATTCCCCTTTTGGAGACCATGCTTTCAATTCTGGAATAAACGGATCTTTCTGATCCCAAGCTGCAGGATTAACAGGCTGACCATCTAAATGAAAGTAAAAAAGAACCGTTTTAAGTTTTTCATCAACCTTCTTTTCTGCAAATAAAACAGGTAATGTGGAGGACGCTAAGGTCTGAAATTCAAATCCCAGTTTCTTGTATCGCTTTCGAACCCAGGAAATATTTTTGTACATACTTTCGATGTCCCGAGGTAGGTTTGGGATTCCAACGAGTTCTTTATGGCTAAAAAGGACAGATACAAGTTTGTCATCAATGGTTTTGTCCCAATCAGATTGGGCAAAACTGTTGCATATGCATAGACCTACTAAGAAAATTAGAATACTTTTTTTCATGATTGTTTTTTATAAGCGGTTACTTTGATTTCTACAACCAAATCGGGATGTGGTAATTGATGCACAGCTACTGTCGTTCTGGCTGGTCCGGTAGTTGCATTAAAAAATTCTGCATAGGCCTTATTGTAACCTGCAAAATCATTCATATTCACCAAAAAAGTAGAAACATCAACAACATCTTTCAGACTGGCTCCTACTTTTTGTAAATTTCTATCAATATTTTTCAAGACCTCTCTTGTTTGTGTTTCAATATTCAATCTTTTGGTTCCCATTTCATCAATAATATCAACCCCTGCGATTGAGTTATCGGCTCTTCGGGAACTCGTTCCGGAAACAAATATGAAATCTCCTACAACTTTCACATGAGGGTAGGCACCTCTTGGAGTCACTTTATTTGGCATTTTATATTTTTTAGTTTTTTAGTCCGTTTATGTATTGTGTCAGTTCGAGCCAGTCTGCGGCGGGCAGGCGCAGTCGAGAACTACAATCCAGCTATTTTATCTTCTCGAAGAATTTCTTCAGTTTCTTCGTTGATTTTATCCAATACAATTTCCAGTTCTTCTTTAGTCATATTAAGAGATGTCGAAACTTCCTGATCTGCAATTAGGTTAAGCAAGGCTTTATCTTGCGCCCTTCCACGAACCATGGCTTCGTGATATGAAACATCCTCTCTAAATGTTACCATTGAGTATTTCGAGAAATACACATCTGGAAAATGCTCTTCTAAATCCATTTCTATTTTACGTTTTTCTTTGAATAATGGATTTGCCACATGATCTCTCATTTCGTAAAAATTATCAATGGCTAAATCGGCAATGGCATCTGTATTCTGTTTCCTGACTTTCTGATAGGTACGAAAAACCTCTTCCCATGACCCTAAGTTCTGATCTAAAATACTATCAAATACAACTACATCTTCAAAGGATGCATTCATTCCTTGTCCGTAAAAAGGTACAATAGCATGGGCTGCATCTCCAATTAGTAAGGTCTTATCCCTGTAATACCAAGGATGGCATTTTACGGTACCAAGAGTGGCTGTCGGATTATTATTAAACTCCTCAATGATATTCGGAATTACTCTCAAAGCATCTGGAAATTCTTCTTCAAAAAATTGAATTACCGCTTTATTCGAAGTCAAATTATTAAAATTATATTTCCCTTCATCAAAACTCAAGAATAGGGTAACTGTAAAACTTCCATCTTGATTTGGTAATGCAATCAACATATAATCTCCTCTTGGCCAAATGTGTAGAAAAGTAGTGTCAATTTGGTGTTTTCCATTTGCATCAGCGGGAATCTCTAATTCCTTATAGCCATGATTCAAAAAGTTCTGAGAAAAACTGAATAAGAACTTTCGTTCTGCATAATAACTCTTTCGCAAAGAAGAACCTGCTCCGTCAGAACCAATGACTACATCAGCCTCTACAGTATATATTTTTTTGGTTTCAGCATCCTGAAAGAATGCAACATTATTCTCAATATCAACACGTTGACAATACTGATTAAAATGAATGTCAACCCGTTCGTGTTTATCGGCCTCCGTCAATAAAATACCGTTTAAATCTGATCGCGAAATTGAATTGATATATTCCCCTTTTCGTCCGGAATAAGATGATTCAAACGTATTTCCCTCTCGATCATGAACCAATCGGCCGTACATTGGAATACAAATTTCTTTAGCTAAGTGGTCGACCTTACACATGCGAAGTGCTCGGAATCCACGATCTGAAAGCGCTAAGTTGATAGACCGTCCTGCATCAATATCTACCTTTCTCAAATCAGGTCGACTTTCAAAGATATCAACTTTGAATCCCCTTTGAGCTAGCCGCAGTGCAAGTAGGGATCCACATAGTCCTGCACCAATGATTAGGATGCTGTCATTAGAGTTCAAATTATGAGTAGTTTTTGGTTTTTTAAAGTTAGGATTTTTTTATCAAACCCTTTAAAATCTGTACCATTTGGTATACGTCTTCGAACGTATTATAAAATGGTGCTGGAGCGCAACGAATTACATTAGGTTCTCTCCAATCTGTAATTACATGCTGATCCATTAGCGCCTGATGCAATGCTTTATTTGCATTGGCTACACTAATTGACAATTGACAGCCTCTTTCATCGGGGTTTCTCGGTGTAATAACGCGTACCACCTCAGAACCCAATTCATCCATCAAAAATTCTAAAAACCCGGTCAACTTTAAGGATTTTTCTCTCAATTGTTCCATACCTACCTCTTCAAACATTTCTAATGAAGCTCGAATTGGAACCATAGATAAAATTGGCGGATTACTCAATTGCCATCCTTCGGCGCCTGGCATTACATCAAAAGGTAATCGCATATTAAATCGTGTTTCTTTATTATGATTCCACCACCCTGCGAATCTTGGTAAATCACGATTATGCGCATGTTTTTCATGAACAAAAATTCCTGATAAACTTCCGGGTCCTGAGTTCAAATATTTATAGGTACACCAAGCAGAAAAATCGACTCCGCTTTCGTGTAAATTCGGAATAATATTACCAACCCCATGTGCCAAATCGATACCAACATAACATCCTTTGGCATGACCTAAATCTGCAATCTTTTTAAAATCGAATCGTTGTCCTGTGTAGTAATTTACACCTCCAATTAGGATTAAGGCAATTTCTTCTCCTTGCTCCTCAAGAATCGTTTCGAGGTCATTTATGTGCAATAAATCTTCTCCTTCTCTAGGCGACCATTCTACTAAAGAAGTTTCTGAATCATATCCGTGAAATTTAATCTGCGATTGCACCGCATACCGATCTGATGGAAAAGCATCGCTTTCAATTAAAATCTTATGTCTTTTTTCAGTAGGCTGATAAAATGAAACCATTAATAAATGCAAGTTGGTCGTCAGGGTATCCATAATGATTACCTCTTCTGGTTTTGCACCAACCACTTTTGCCATCATCCCTTGTAATCCCTCAGGGTATTTCACCCAGGGATGGGTTCCATTGAAGTGACCTTCAACACCCTGTTCTGCCCAATCCTGCATTTCAAGATTGACATAATATTGTGTCTTTTTAGGTTGCAATCCTAGTGAGTTTCCTGTAAAATAAAGCCAATCTTTGCCGTTTTTATCTTTGGGAATATGAAATTCATTTCGGTATTTGCTCAACGGATCTACGGCATCTTGTTCTCTTGCGAACGTCAAACTATTTTGATATTTCATGGGTAAAAAGAAAGTTGTTCAAAGATAATGAATCTACAAAGAGAAATAAATAATAAATTAGCTATCCATTTACCAATTTTGAATGTAATGAGAACCACGCTTTTTATCTTTTTGTTCAGCACGATGCTATTCAACAGATGTGATGATGTTATTGAAACTGAAAAGAAAATTACAGACGCCATTCGGTTTGTAAAACAACAAAATGCTCCCGATGGTCGTGTTGCTATTTTTTCAATTTCTCATCAACTAGACGGACGAAAGATAGAATTGAGTGGCGAAACCGATTCTAAAAAAGCACATGAACAGTTTTTAGATATTCTCAAAGATTTAAATCGCGAAATCGTCGATAAAATTCGTATTCTTCCGGATACGGCTGTCGGAAATGAACACTATGCAATTGCAAGAAATTCGGTAATCAACATTCGATCAAAACCCAAGCATTCGGCCGAATTGGGAACTCAAGGTTTATTGGGGATGCCCTTAAAAGTCTTGGATAAAAAGGGCGACTTTTATCGTGTTCAGACACCCGACAAATACATTTCTTGGGTGGATAAAGGTGGAATCACAAGAATGGAGAAATCCGAATTTGATGAATGGCAATCTTCGCCAAAAGTGATTTTCACTCAGGTGTTCGGATATGTCTACAAAGACCCATCAAAAAATGAAATTATATCTGATGTTACACTTGGCGGTTTATTACAACTAAATGGCTATTCCGATGATTTTTATAAGGTAGAATATCCTGATGGTAGACAAGGATTCCTTTCAAAAAATGACGGTGTGGAGTTCCAGAAATGGTTACAGACCACCTCGGCATCTGCAGAAAATATTGAACAAATTGCAAAAACCATGGACGGATTCCCTTACTTATGGGGAGGTACTTCCAGCAAAGGAATTGATTGTAGTGGATTCACGAAAATGGTCTATTTAATGAACGGATTCATTATTCCGAGAGATGCATCGCAACAGGTAACTGCAGGAAAGGTAATTGACGAAAATCTTGATTTTTCTGACCTACAAAAAGGCGATTTATTATTCTTTGGTAAAAAAGCTACAGAAACGAAGAAACAGCGTGTGACTCACGTTGGGATTTGGTTAGGCAATGAAAAAATGGAATTCATTCATGCCTCTGGAAACGTCCATATTTCCTCAATGGATGAAAACCAATCCAACTACGATTCGTATAATAAAAATCGATATTTAGGCAGTCGACGTTATTTAAATGTTGAAGACAAATTGATCGTTCCTTTAAAAAGCACGATTAATATAAAACCCTAAACTTAATTGTTCCTTCCACGTTTTTCAGACTCTTGATTACTTTTTTATTGTAATCTTTATTCAAATCTGTAATTACATATCCCACTTTTTCATCCGTAGAAAGATATTGACCTGTGATATTCATATCGTACTCTGCCAACACTTTATTGATGTTTGCCATTACACCAGGAATGTTCTGATGGATGTGCAAGAATCGATGGGCGTTTACTTGTCTAGGCAATCTGATGTTCGGGAAATTAACGGCATCAACTGTGTTTCCTGAATTGATGTAACCCATAATTTTATTCGGAACGAAATCAGCAATATCTTTTTGCGCTTCTTCTGTACTTCCACCTACATGTGGCGTCAGAATTACATTTGGCAATCCTGCCAATTCCGTATGGAATTCCCCATTTTTTCTTGGCTCAACCGGATATACATCAACAGCAGCGCCTGCGAGTTTTCCTGATTTTAAAGCATCAACCAAAGCCGGGACATCAATCACAAAACCACGCGATAAATTTACCAATAGGGCTCCGTCTTTCATCATAGCCAATTCTTTGGAAGAAATGTAATTTTTATTTGCAGAATGGTCATCAATATGCAAACTGATAACATCAGAAATAGATAACAATTCCTCTAACGAATTCAAACGCGTCGCATTTCCTAAAGCAAGTTTGTCCATGATGTCGTAATAATAGACATCCATCCCTAAGGATTCTGCTAATACAGATAACTGTTTACCAATATTTCCATATCCTATAATTCCCAATTTCTTTCCGCGAACTTCTTGAGAACCTTTAGCGGTTTTATTCCACTCTCCATTATGCAATTCTGTGCTTCGCTGAAAGACGCTACGCATCAGCATAATGATTTCTCCAATAGCCAATTCGACCACAGACCGCGTATTGCTATACGGCGCATTGAAGACAACAATTCCTTTTTCTTTGCAGGCGTCCAAATCGATTTGTTTGGTACCGATACAGAATGCGCCGACTGTCATCAGTTTTTCGGCAGCATCTAAAACTCGCTTCGTCACCTGAGTCTTGGAACGAATACCAAGTACATGTACATCCTTGATTTTCTCGATCAACTCATCCTCAGATAAACTAACCGAAACCTCTTCTACAGAAAAACCGTCTTTTGAAAGTTTATCGAAAGCATCCGAATGGACATTCTCTAAAAGTAAAATTTTGATTCTGTTTTTCGGATAAGAAACACTTCGAGGTAATTTATTTACGAATAAAAATTCATCCAAGTTTGGCGCGACGTGGTCCGCATTACTTGTCGTTTTTTCACGTTTCACATTTTCTGTATATGCAAAAAACTTATCGGCAACTCCAGCTTCTCTAGTGACGTAATCACTATATCCATCTCCAATAACCTGAATTTCTCCATCTAAGTTTAAATCTCTAAGACACTGAATTTTACCGTTGTGTTGTGAAAGCACATTATTGGCATCAAATCCTATGATATTATCATTTTCGTCATAACAGAAGGTGTTGGCGAACACTCGTTCACTAGGAATGTTATACTCCTCAACAATTGGGTCGATAAACTCTTTGAATCCACATGAGATCACATATATATCCTCTGCGTATTTTTCAAAGAATTCTTTATTTCGCTCTATGGATTGTGATATTTGTTCGCGTAAATTGACTACCAACTGCTCTAGATCGTACTTTTTCGCATCGAGTAAGTTAATCCGTCTTTTCAAAGACTCTGTAAACGAAATTTCACCATCGATTCCCAGATTGGTAATATCAATAATTTGCTGAATAATTTCAGATTTCTTTGGATTATTAGCCAAACTAATTTCGGCCAAAACATCTAAAGCTTCCACTTTTGTTAACGTGCTATCAAAATCAAAAACGTAGTTTCGTTTCACCTCAATCATTTCATGAAAAATTAAGCATTAAAACTACGAAGTTCTAAGGATTAAGAAAAGTGAATCTCAAGAATTACGAAATAAATTTATTAAGAAGATTTTGTTGAAAACCTCGCAATTTTCGAGTCATTTAGCCCAGAATATTGTGATATCCAAAAAGTAAAACCCACCAGATAATCGGAATTGATTCTACCCAGAACGAACTATAATATCTAGATTGATTTACTTTGGCCCGCATTAAGAATACCAGTGTGATAAAAAACACAATCATAAAAACATTACGATGCATTACTCCAGGAGAACATAAGAACTCTAATACCAATGCAATCATCAATAAAGCTAAACCAAGTCTTTTGGTATTTGGTACCCCAATTTTCTGAGGTACAGTTTGCAACGAAATTTTATCATATTGCAAATCGCGGATTTCAAAAGGCAGCATCCAAACAATGACTAATAAAAAGCGCTGAGCAGCTATTCCAATTTCATTAATTGAAAAGGTGTAGCCAATATCAATAAAATTCAGAACCATAGTAGCCATCACCCAACAAACCGCAACCACCAAAATCTTGAGGTGAGCCACACTCCTTAAGTTACGCTCAAAACCAGATAAAAATGGAACGGCGTACATCAATGTCAATACCGTTGGAATTGCGGCATAGGATAATGTTTTATAATCTAATTGACGCGCAAAATACAAAGTGAAAATAAAGCTGATCCATGAAAAAATACTGATCAACCTGGTTTGACTCGTTAACGTTTTGAAATGCCATTGCTGCAAACCTGCATATTTCACAAAATTATATCCTGTGATAGTAGCAAAAAATATGAACCCAACAAATTCAATTTTGTAAGGATAAGGATAGTAAAACTCGGTGATTCTTAGAAGCGCATACACGGCGACTGCAACGTGAATACTGGAATTGATGTAGAAATCAAAAATCTTTTTCAAAAAATTCATTGAACAAATGTAAGTCTTCTGTTAGTAAATTAAAAAAAACGTTAATAAATATACAAGCCCTGCGTTTTTTTCAATCAAACCATACGTCCTTTTTCAGTATTTTTGCATTTTACAATTTTACTCAAACTGATGAACACAAATTCTTTTGAAAATAGACACATTGGGCCTCAAGCTGAGGAACAAAAAGAAATGTTGAAGGCGATAGGTGTTGAGAGTATGGAACAATTGATTTCCGAGACAATACCTAGTGAGATTCGATTACCAAAATCGATGGATTTAGAGGAACCAATGAGCGAATATGAGTACTTACATCATATCGAACAGATTGGGAAGAAGAATAAGGTATTCAAATCGTATATCGGTTTAGGGTACCATGAAGCAATTGTACCGAGTGTTATCAAAAGAAACATCTTAGAAAACCCAGGATGGTATACAGCTTACACTCCCTATCAGGCAGAAATTGCTCAGGGTCGTCTAGAAGCACTGTTGAACTTCCAAACTATGGTATCAGACTTAACGGGAATGGAATTGGCCAATGCTTCTTTATTAGATGAATCTACTGCTGCGGCAGAAGCAATGACTTTACTGTATGATGTTCGTGACCGAGCTCAGAAGAAAGGCGGGGTTGGAAAGTTTTTTGTTTCTGAAGAAATTTTACCTCAAACACTATCACTTCTTGAAACGAGAGCAATTCCGCTTGGGATTGAATTAGTCATTGGAAACCATAAAGAATTTAGTTTTTCAAATGAATTTTATGGGGCATTAGTTCAATATCCAGGAAAATTGGGAGAAGTATTCGATTATGCTGCTTTTGTTGCCCAAGCAAATGATAACGGAATCAAAGTTGCTTTTGCTGCGGATATTTTATCCTTAGTAAAATTGAAGGCACCAGGAGAATTAGGTGCTGATGTGGTTGTAGGAACAACACAGCGTTTCGGAATTCCGTTAGGATACGGAGGACCACACGCTGCTTTTTTTGCAACAAAGGAACAATACAAAAGAAGTATTCCAGGACGAATCATTGGAGTTACGAAAGATGTAAATGGTAACCGAGCGCTACGTATGGCGCTTCAAACCAGAGAGCAGCATATCAAGCGTGAAAAAGCAACATCCAACATATGTACAGCGCAGGTTCTATTGGCTGTGATGGCTGGAATGTATGCAGTGTATCACGGAAAAGAAGGATTGATATTCATTGCCAATCAAGTTCAGAATGCGACTTATACGCTTGCCGATGAATTGGATAAATTAGGATTCAATCAAGAAAATGAAACCTATTTCGACACTATTAAAGTTACGGCTGATACAGTAACGTTAAAACCAATAGCAGAAGCACATGAAATGAACTTCAATTATATCGATGGTAAAACACTTTCAATTTCCTTAAATGAGACCGTTGGTGTTAATGAGGTGAATGCTATTTTAGCCGTTTTTGCGAAAGCATTTAACAAG
>JALQZD010000121.1 GCA_023258495.1 Polaribacter sp. | reverse complement strand
ATTCCCGTATTAATCTTTATCAATTTGAGAACTTCACCAGGATTTTACTGGTTTTGGTTCCCGATGATAGGTTGGGGAATCGGTGTAATATTCCACGGATTAGAAGCGTATAATTATAGTCCTTTCTTAGGAAAAGACTGGGAGGATCGTAAGATTAAAGAGTTGATGGATCAACAAAATAAAAACCGCTTCTAATCATGAGATTTTATTCTATGAATAGGAAATAATTGATATAAAAATGATAAAGTAAATTTTAAAAAAGAGAAAGAAAAATGGATAATAATATCATAGAACAACAACGTTACGAGAAGGCACGAAAAAAAGTGCAGGAGATCAAAGGATTTTATGTGCACTTTGCGATTTATTCAATCGTCATATCATTAATCGTCATCGTAAATCTTCGTTTTACACCCCAGTATCATTGGTTTTGGTTCCCGATGTTCGGTTGGGGACTAGGTCTATTCTTTCACTGGTTTGGAGTGATCGGAGTTGATCGATTTGGTTTTGGAAAAGACTGGGAAGAGCGAAAGATTAAGGAATACATGGATGAAAATTAGAAATCATGGATAACAAAAATGTCGAAAGTCAAAAATACATTAGAGCCAAAAAGCGAATAAAAGAAATTAAAGGATTTTACTCACATTTGGTGTCTTATATTGTAATCAATTTATTTATTAGTGGGGTAATCATTTTCGGTTTAACAAATGATGGTTACTCATTCCCGGGAGTCTTAACAAACTTCGGAGTTTATTCCGTTTGGTTATTTTGGGGGATTGGGATATTTTTCCATTGGCTAGGCGTATTTGGATTCCGTTCCTTAGCTTTCGGTAAAGATTGGGAAGACCGAAAAATAAAAGAATTCATGGATCGCGATACTAATCAGGAGCGAAGATTAACAAAAAAATAATTTAAAAAAAGAAAATTTTAATGGGATTGAAAGTCGTCATTATCGAGGATGAAAAGCCTGCAGCAAGGAGATTGACAAGAATGTTATCTGAATTGAACATTGATGTTTTGCGGGCATTACATTCGGTAGAGGAATCTGTAGAGTGGCTTCAAAATAACGATCATCCCGATTTAATTTTCTTAGATATTCAGTTGTCTGATGGTCTTTCGTTTGAAATTTTTGAAGTGCTTGATGTAAAAAGCGCCATCATCTTTACAACTGCGTTTGATGAATATGCGCTAAAAGCTTTTAAGCTCAATAGTATTGATTATTTATTGAAACCTATTGATGATGAGGAGTTAGAAGCAGCTGTAAAGCAATTTAAGAATAACAATCAATCGAAAAGCGAGGTAAATGTAAATCTTGATGAAATTCGAAATTTACTGATCAATCCAATAGACCGAAAGTTTAAAAAACGAATTACCATCAAAATAGGTCAGCATCTAAAAATTATTCCAATTAACGATGTAGAGTGCTTTTTTAGCGAAAACAAATCAACATACATTCATACTACAGATAAAAGAAATTACTTGTTAGATTACTCATTGGAACACTGGCAAGATCAACTTGATCCTGAGTTATTTTTTAGGGTGAATCGGACGTATATGGTCAATATTGATTCAATTAAAGACATAATTGCCTACACGAATTCAAGATTAAAATTACAACTTGACACCTACAAAGGGAACGAAATTATTGTGAGTCGAGAGCGGGTGAAAGATTTTAAAAATTGGATTGACAGATAGGCCAGAAACCCTTATTTACAGAAAGAGAAGAACATTTTATTCAATTTGTTTTATGCATCTAAAACTTTGGTTATTTTTATGAAAAATTAACCAATGGCTAATCGGGAAAAATTTTTTGATTACATCAATAATGGATATAAGACCAAGGGAGATTTTATATCCTTAGGAGCCGCTATGCTTGGTGAAGAAACCATTACAAATGCTTTGGTAAAGGTTCCATTAAAAACCTTGAATCGACACGGATTGATTGCAGGTGCAACGGGAACTGGAAAAACAAAAACCTTACAAGTTTTGGCTGAGAATCTTTCGGAGAAAGGAATTCCAGTTCTTTTGATGGATATCAAGGGTGATTTATCCGGGTTGGCACAGCCGAGTCCAGGTCATCCGAAAATTGATGAACGACACAAAAAAATTGGTTTTCCGTTTGAGGCAAAGCGATTTCCAATAGAAGTACTAACGCTTTCTGAGCAAGATGGAACTCGTTTACGAGCTACCATTTCTGAATTCGGACCTGTGTTATTATCGAGAATTTTAGATTTATCAGAAGTTCAGGCAGGTATTGTTGCGATCATTTTCAAGTACTGTGATGATAATAAATTACCGCTTTTAGATCTTCCTGATTTTAAAAAGGTATTGCAATTTATCACTCAGGAGGGGAAAGAAGAAATTCAGGCAGCATACGGACGGATTTCTACCGCAAGTACTGGTGCAATTCTTAGAAAGATTATTGAAATTGAACAACAGGGTGGTGATGTATTCTTTGGAGAAAAATCATTTGATGTTGAAGATTTCACACGAATTGATGAGGAGGGA
>JALQZD010000074.1 GCA_023258495.1 Polaribacter sp. | reverse complement strand
GGACGATTCGGAAACCGCATGGGAATGGGGCGTAGAAGGTTTTAATTACTGAAGTTTTTTGCGCATATTTGTGTCTTAACCAAATTTGATTTTTATGGCAATGAACAAAAATACCGTTTTAGGCTGGGCTACAATTCTTATGATTATGATGGGCGTAATTTTGATCTTAATGGGTGCTTACCGTTATGATGAGGTTGCCGGGTGGGGTTTCGCTACAGTTGGAATTGGTTTTTTTTGTATTGCCTGGGTATTCAATGCCCTCAAAGGTCGCGTTTAGTTTCAATAAGCATTTTTCAATTTAAAATTAAGTTATCATGAGTGATGATAAGAAGGTCATATTCTCTATGAATAGAGTGTCCAAAACCTATGCAGGTTCTGGAAAACAAGTCCTTAAAGATATTTACCTAAGCTTCTTTTATGGGGCAAAAATTGGTATCCTAGGTCTTAATGGATCTGGTAAATCGACCCTTTTAAAAATTATTGCTGGTGTCGAAAAGAACTATCAGGGTGACGTGGTTTTTTCGCCTGGTTATTCTGTGGGATATTTAGAACAGGAGCCGCAATTAGATGATGAAAAGACAGTGCTAGAAGTAGTAAAAGAAGGTGTTGCTGATGTCGTTGCTGTATTAGATGAATACAATAAAATTAACGACATGTTCGGGTTGGAAGAGGTGTATTCTGATCCAGATAAAATGCAAAAGTTGATGGATAAGCAAGCCGAACTTCAAGATAAAATTGATGCTTCGAATGCCTGGGAATTGGATACCAAATTAGAAATTGCAATGGATGCACTTCGTACACCAGAGCCCGATAAAAAGATTGGGGTGCTTTCGGGTGGAGAAAGGCGTCGAGTAGCCCTATGCCGATTATTGTTACAAGAACCAGATATTCTATTGTTAGATGAGCCTACCAATCATTTGGATGCTGAATCTGTACATTGGTTAGAACATCACTTAGCTTCCTACAAAGGAACCATTATCGCGGTTACGCATGATAGATATTTTTTGGATAATGTTGCAGGATGGATTCTTGAATTGGATCGTGGTGAAGGTATTCCTTGGAAAGGGAATTATTCCTCATGGTTAGATCAAAAATCGAAGCGTTTAGCACAGGAAAGCAAGACCGCATCAAAACGTCAGAAGACTTTAGAGCGAGAATTGGAATGGGTTCGTCAAGGTGCTAAAGGAAGACAAACCAAACAAAAAGCGCGTTTAAAAAATTATGATAAGCTACTGAATCAGGATCAGAAGCAAATGGAAGAGAAACTGGAAATATTTATTCCGAATGGACCTAGATTGGGAACCAATGTTATTGAAGCTTCTGGAGTATCAAAAGCATTTGGAGACAAGTTGCTTTATGAGAATTTAGAGTTCAATCTTCCGCAAGCGGGAATAGTTGGAGTTATCGGACCAAACGGTGCTGGTAAAACCACCATTTTCAAAATGATTATGGGAGAGGAGACTCCAGACAAGGGAAATTTCCAGGTGGGAGAAACTGCAAAAATTGCCTATGTTGATCAAAGTCATTCCAACATTGATCCGCAGAAAACCATTTGGGAAAACTTCTCGGATGGTCAGGATTTGGTGATGATGGGAGGGAAACAAGTAAATTCCAGAGCCTACTTAAGTCGATTTAATTTCTCCGGAAATGAACAGAATAAAAAAGTAGCTACCTTATCTGGAGGTGAAAGAAACCGTCTCCATTTGGCGATGACTTTGAAAGAGGAAGGAAATGTATTGTTGCTCGATGAGCCTACCAACGATTTAGATGTGAATACCTTACGTGCACTTGAAGAAGGATTGGAAAACTTTGCGGGTTGTGCCGTAGTAATATCTCACGATAGATGGTTCTTAGATCGAATTTGTACGCATATTCTGGCGTTTGAAGGGAATAGTGAAGTTTATTTCTTTGAAGGTTCATTCTCTGATTACGAGGAGAACAAAAGAAAACGACTAGGTGCTGATGTGATGCCGAAACGAATTAAATACAAGAAATTAATACGATAAAAAAAAGGTCCTTAACGGACCTTTTTTCACCTTCTCCTTTTTCTGCCATCGTTGGTAGTTCTCTTTTTAATTTCAGATTTGCGATAGCTGTGTTCCTTCTCGAATTGATTGTTATTTCTTCGAGTCGATTCTGTTTTTCTTCTTTTTATAATTCGTTTTCCGTTTTCTACTCTGGCATTTGGTCTTGCCTTGTAGTAAAAGAAATTTCTGTCTTCTCTAAACTTTGTATAGTTTCTTCTAAAATTTGCATTGAAAAAGAAAGGGTCATTATAGAAATAGACATTCCCAATATTTCCATTGAATCTAGTGTTTCTGAAAGAATTCACATTCCCAAAAAATCTTGGGTATCCCCATCTGTCATAACGAATACTCAGGTTTCCTACTCTGGTCAGTCTTCCTCTGAAATAATTCATTCGAATAGTTCCGATTCGTCTAACATTTCCCCAAATGTCATAACGAACAGTAACATTTCCGATGCTACGAATTCTTCCGTCAAAGTCTCTGCTAATTCTAACATTCCGATCGAAACCATATCTGTTTCGATTGTAAACAGCGAGGTTTCTTCTGGTAGAAAAGTCAAAATCTCCATTTAAAAAAACGTTGAATTCGATACCTCTCTCTACAAAGTATACTGCATTATCGTAAGAGTACGTAAAGAAATTACGATTTGGATTGATTGTACTTTCTTTTGCGCTAATAGATACTGATGTAAAAAGTATCATTGATAAAATAATTAGTCGTCTCATAATCTTACGTTTTTAATTTCTGCTTACTCTTTTTATGCTTTTCAGCTTCCGCATTTGGTTTTAAGAATCCAAACAGCGTGCCAATTTTTTTTATTGAAACTCTTGAGTCGTTTATTGATTATTGTATTGTTCTGATATTTAATTGTTTAGATGGTTGTTTTGAATTTTTATAAAAATTGAATTTTTTGTAAAAAATCCTATATTTATTCGACTAATGAATCATGATGATAGCAGCAATTGAAAAAAATCTGAATAAAGGGATTTCACTTCTTGAAAACATTTCCGATTTCGAATATTCAGATAGTACAGTTCCACCTTATTTTTCTTCTATCGGATGTCATGTTCGTCATATTTTAGATGTGTTTAATTGCGTTTTAAACGGATATGAAGATGGTAAGATTGATTTGACTACTCGTGATCGCAATGAATTAATTGAGCAAAAAACCAAATTGGGAGTTGAGTATTTTAATGATACGATTTCACGTTTGTACGAATTAACAGAAGCCGATTTAACATCTGAAGTTATCGTGGTGGATAACATGGGATTAGGGGTTGAAGAGGTTTCTACCACATTAGGAGCCATCCTCATGCAGGCCCAAAGTCATGCTATTCATCATTATGCAAGTGTAGGTTATGTCATTCATCAATTGGGTATTAGTTTACCTGATAACGAATTCGGATTTAATCCAACTACACCAAAAAAAGAGAATTTTACCTCAAACTAGATTCGTGGAGCTTTTTTATTTGCTTTGCGTATTTCCGCAATTCAAAAAGCTCAGAAATAAATTTTGACGGACTCTTATAAGGAACTTTGAAGTGCTTATGATTACTCGTAGATACCTCGAACAAATGTTTCCAATGGGTACGAATTGATTTTAATGCTCCGAAGTAAGAACCTTTATCGGCGTCATAAATATGCGTTGGTTCCGAAATGATTCCATTCAATTCTAAGATTTTCAGATTTTCTCCCTTCTCCAATTCAGCTAAAGAATTGAAACGTAAGTCCATCCTTCCGTAGAAATATCCGGGGATCCGTTCGCAAATGGAATTCATCGCTTTTTGCAAAGATTCTGAAATCAAATGGTTGCCATTTATAAATTGGGTTCCTTTAGAATGATTTCCAATATCTGAAAGCAAAATGATTTCTCCTTCATTTGGAACACTGTCTAAGGATTCTTTATAGGCCTCAAAAAGATAATACTTATACAATTTAGCGCGCTTATCATTTGAAATCAGCAAGCGAATGGATGAGGATCCATCACCTTGCAGGGAAATGAATTTTTTTGTGGTAATAGAGGTTACTTTACCCGTCTTTGAATTCGGATTTTTATGAAAAAATATGCCACATTCATTCGCAAATTGAATGTATTCCTGAATGATGAAATCAATTGGATATTTGTTTAAAAAGGATTCTAAATCTTTTTGATTATCAATCACTTGGACTAATAATCCGCGAAATCCTACATCGGGTTTTACAATGAATGGAAACTCAATTTTTTCATTCTCAATTGCCGAAATCGTTTCTGAAAAATCACTTCCGGATTTATGAATAATTGATTTTGGGATATATTGTTTCGGAATTAAAGACAAAGTTTCAAACTTACTTTCTGATCCATTTCCTGAACTCTTGATTCCTGGATTGGCAGCACTAAAAAATACCGGATGACCTGCCCGAAACGCTAAGTAAAACGCATATGGTAAATTTGGAATATAGAACATATACCATGGCCAATATTCCCAATGCGTAAGCTTGTATAAACGATTTGATTTCAGAAGTTATGATTTGTTGAAAAACGAATCCAATAATAACTTAAAAGTTTTAAATGCAAAAATGATAGTGAAAATCAATAGCGCAAAACTAATGACCACGAAAGCGTACGCAAAATATATTCTTGGAGCCTCAGTAAAATTATTTAAAGCTTTAAAACTCATGGTGATGAGGATTGGCGTTGTAATAAATAAGAAAACCAAGGCGGCCAGCCGAATCAAGCCTTTACTTAACGTATTGTAATTAGTGCTCATTGTGGTACATTTTTATGGCTTCTCTAACGCTGCCATGTGTATCCAATAATCTGCTAGCTGTATGGAGGTCAATATTTAATTCATTGATCAGCATTTTTTGACCACGATCTACAAGTTTGTTATTCGATAATTGCATATCTACCATCTTATTCCCTTTCACTTTTCCCAATTGAATCATGGTAGCTGTTGAAATCATATTTAAGACGAGCTTTTGAGCTGTCCCTGCTTTCATTCGTGAACTTCCGGTCACAAATTCCGGGCCTACAACGACTTCCACCGGAAACTGTGCCACCTTTCCTAGTGGGCTATTTTTATTACACGTAATACAACCTGTAACGATCCCATTTTCATTGCATTTTTCTAAAGCTGCAATGACATAAGGTGTGGTGCCCGAGGCTGCAATTCCGATGACCACATCGTTGGTATTAATTTGATAGTCTTGTAAGTCAATCCATCCTTGAGTAGCAGAATCTTCGGCAAATTCAACAGCTTTTCGAATAGCAGAATCTCCACCGGCAATCAAACCGACTACCAATTCATGTGGAACTCCGAAGGTAGGAGGGCATTCAGAGGCATCAACAATTCCAAGTCTTCCGCTAGTGCCTGCGCCCATGTAGAACAATCGACCGCCAACTTTTAATTTGGATGTGACTTGTTCGATTAAGATTTCTATTTGCGGCAGTTCTTTTTCTACAGCCAGTGGAACCGTCTTATCTTCGTTATTGATGTTTCGAATCAACTCCGAAACCGACATTTGTTCTAAATGATTATAATTGGAATCCTGCTCTGTAGTTTTGACGAAAGACATGCTCAAAAATACAGTTTTCTATGAATACTCTTAGTCTTTTTCTACCAAGTTTAGCGTAAACGTATCTGTTTCAGAAATATGAAAATAACCTAAAGGAAACTCATTCGGATTTGTGGTGTTGACCATATTTCCAACTAAAGAGGCAGGAATCGTTTCGAATGGACCACCAGCATTTTGTCCGCTTTGATCAATTAATACCCTGAAATAGGTGAAATATTGTTCTGTTATTCCAGACATTTTGATATTCACAGTTGTAGGTAATTCAATATCATCTTCACCATAAAAGAAAGAGAAATTGTAATCAGAACCGTTAAAAAATCGATCCTCGATAGCTAGGAATAAGCTGTTTGTGAAATCGAAAAGGTAAAAATTATTAGCATTAGCATCATCAGTAAAATTCACTTTAACCTCAGTTTCTTTTCCAGAAAATAAGGTTTCATCACCTTGTACCACATTGGTAAACGGCGTAGACTTCGCTTTTGTAGCTTCTCCTTTGAAGGTTTCACCATTGTAGATGATTGTTAATTCATACGGAATATCATCTTCCGGAATAAACGAAACGTCAGGAACATAATTTCCATCCAAATTGATGTCATTAAAGTTGATGACGGAGTTCGAGTTTAAATTCGTGACATAAACCGTTGCATTCGTAACAATGGGTAATTCTGTATCAAAATAATCAGCAGATAATCTCAATTTCACAACTGTATTGGCAGTAACGGGTGTTTCATCAAAATTGACCTCGAACGCCGCATCAATAATCAGTTTTGGTTCAATTGATGGTACATCAACGTCTATCACTTTTTCACATTTTGAAAAAATGAAAACAACAAAAAGAATCAGTACGTAATGTAATCGTTTCATTTTTCTTAGAATTTAAAGTTATAGGTTACAGCTGGTACTAAACCAAAAATGGATGTTTGAATAGCTTCATTGCGAAGTGTCTCTCTATTTTGTCTAAAATTGATCGAGGCTGCATTCATTCTTCCGTATACATTGTACAAACCAAATACCCATTCGGCTTGCCATTTTCTTCCCTTGTTTTTATTCGGAGTCAGAGTTGCACTGAGATCCAAACGATGATAAGCAGGTAATCGATCTGCATTCCGCGTATTATCGTTAAAGATGGGAACATTCAATCCTTGAATCTCGTATTGACCTACCGGATAGTTGGTGGGTTGACCTGTTTGGAATAAAAAGTTAGCATTGAATGACCATTTTTTGTTTAAATCGTAACTTGCGTTAATGGATAAATCATGAGTTTTATCAAAGGGACTGCTATACCATTGGCCTTGATTAATTCCAGGTTCATTTGGTGTTCGACCTAAAGTTTGCTGTTCAGATCTTGATAGGGTATAGGCTAACCAACCTTTTAAGTCACCCTCATTTTTTTTGAGTAAAAATTCCAATCCGTAAGCACGTGCCTGTCCATTTAAAATGACACTTTCAATTTCATTATTCGCAACTAGATTGGCGCCATTGATATAGTCTATTCTATTCTGAATATCTTTATAAAAAGCTTCAACTTCAAGAGAATAGTCTCCCTCTTTTATTGTCCTAAAATATCCAATGGCATATTGGTCCAAAATCTGCGGTTTAATGTACCGACCACTTGGCGCCCAAACATCTAAAGGGGTAGGAGAGGCGGTATTCGATAATAAGTGCAGATACTGAACCATTCGGTTGTAACTAGCTTTAATTGAAGTCTCATCATTGAGAATATAGGAAGCAGAGAGTCGAGGTTCGAAATTACTGAATCTACTAATCACATCACTACGTTTAAAGGTCTCTACGCCAACAGGAGTTGCTGACTCATATTTTCGTAATTGCTGATTATAAACTACAGGTTCATCATTCGTATAAATATTCAATTCATCCTGCCCTAATCGTAAAAAATTACTGAATCGAATTCCGTATTGTAAACGAAGTTTGTCTGATACTTTGTGCTCTGCATCAATATAAGTAGCAAATTCATTA